>DATMBG010000002.1 GCA_035559535.1 Candidatus Limnocylindrales bacterium | reverse complement strand
GAGTTCCAAGGCGCGAAGACGGCGGCCTTCGCGCCAATCCTTAGTTTGGTTTGACAGGGTCAGTTTCATAAAATTTATTTTACTTCCCTGTCTAACTTATAGCTAGAGATTATTAGCAATTTATGCAAAGATCAGTAGGTTTGAACCAGTATTTTTCCATCCATCTATTAATAGATGTCTGTCTCCTAACCCTGTCAACCCCTTAATCTTTCTGAAAAGGGTTACTAAAACATAATCCCTCCATCATAAAGGGTTAATAATTACACTTTATACTTAAGATGTAAGATAAGGAATTAGCTTAACTTTTCGAAAGCCGAAAGGAGGAATTTTTGTATGAATGTATTAACCGATTGTAAAAAGATTTCCAAGAAGGCTGCTACCCTGACAGCCCCTCTTCTTTTACTCCATTTTCATGCTCCTGCTTGCCGGGTTTCTCGATCTTTAGCTCTTGTTCTCTCAGAGCTCAGGAATTCTTATAAAGGAGAACTGGAGTTCAGGCAGATCAATGTTGAAGAATACCCAACAAATCAACTTTTAGTTGACTATGAGGTATTTTCTTTACCGACTTTGCTTCTCCTGGATGGAGAAATTCCTTTGGTGAGGATCCAGGGTTTCATTTCTAGACAAAAACTTGAAGAGATTCTTAATCGGTTCTTGAGGGTTTCGTATTATGAGTTTCAGGAAGCTACCTAGGCGTTACTGATAACAACCCCCCAAAGAACATCTGCTGCATCACGACATTTATCTATGGCATTTTCCATAGCTTCCAAAATATCTTTCTGTTTTATAATTTCTACAGGATCTTCAATTTTCTCAAAAAGCCTGGACATAGCCTGCCGAAAGGCATCGTCTCCTTCGGTTTCTAACTTGCTTAATCGGATACAACGTGTTTTAATCTGGTCGGAGTTTCGCAAATTTTTTAAAAGAGGGACAGCTTTGCGAAGTTCCTCGGTGCACTCCCCAATGATACTGACGAGGTTCTTCATATCTTCCGTCAGGGCTTTTAGCTTAAATAACTGGATGTGCTCCCCGCAGGCGTAGAGGTAGTCGAGGACATCATCCAGAGAGGTTGTTAAAGCGTGGATATCTTCTCGATCCAGCGGGGTTACGAAGGTCTGGTTAAGATCTTCAAGGATGGTTCGTGTAATTTCATCTCCCCGATGTTCCACATCCTTGAGTTCCCGAACAATTTTAAAAATTTCCTCTTCTGATTGGGCAAAACTGAGTTTTTTTAGGACCTGGGCCCCCGCCCACAGGTTTTGAGCTGCCTCTTCTAATAAAGGTAAAAATTGATCACTGGGGGGTAACAATAACTTAATAAAATGATTTAGCATCCAAGCCTCCTTTTAAAAAATCGAGCGGATCTGTTCAATTAAAAAATACGAGATACCCGCGATGAGAGCGGACAAAGGGATGGTTAATATCCAGGCCCAGACGATTTCCCGGGCTACTCCCCATCGAACGGCCGACAAACGGGTGGTGGCTCCTACACCGATAATGGCACCAGTTATAGTATGGGTCGTGCTGATGGGAATACCTGCCGTAGCGGCTCCTATGAGGGTTATGGCCCCTGCAGTTTCTGCACAAAATCCCCCCACCGGTCTTAATTTGGTTATTTTGGTTCCCATGGTTCGAACAATTCGCCATCCACCGGCTAAGGTCCCCAAAGCAATGGCTGCATGGCTGAGAAGAACCACCCAGAAAGGTACATAGAAAGTATCCCCCAACCATCCGGCGCTGAATAGCAGAATGGAAATAATCCCCATGGTCTTCTGGGCATCATTGGTTCCATGACCTAAACTATACAACCCCGCCGAAACCAGTTGCAATTTACGAAAATAGGTATCAACCATCCAGGGTGAAAAGTTTCGAAAAATCCAGTAAGTAGCAACCATGAAACTAAACCCTAAGATCATACCGATAAGGGGGGATAGCACAATAAAAAGGAGGATTTTAGATAACCCGCTCCAGATAAGGACTCCTGGTCCGCCTTTGATTATGGCTGCTCCTATAAATCCTCCGATTAAAGCGTGGGAAGAACTGCTGGGTATTCCATAATACCAGGTTAGTAAATTCCACGTAATGGCTCCTATAAGCCCGGCTAAAATAACGTACTCTGTTACAATCCCGGGGGTAATAATCCCTTTTCCAATGGTGTTAGCTACATGAACCCCAAAGCCAAAAGCGGCCACAAAATTAAAAAATGCCGCCCAAACAACGGCCTGTTTGGGGGATAGGACACGCGTTGAAACTACAGTAGCTATAGAGTTGGCAGCATCGTGAAATCCATTGATGTAATCAAAGACCAATGCCAGTAAAAGCGCCAGAAGAACCACAAAAACCATAAAGTAGAACCCTCGCTTCTTTTTTAAAGACCCATTTCAAAATATCTTTTCCCTGTTAAGAAGATAATCCATTTTCTATTTTTCGCCATACCAGAAAACGGCTTATCAGGTTATTAATCCCTGAGAGGACTTTTACAATCCCGCTCTTCACTTTTCCAGACCTATCTTTTTGAGTAATTCGCCGAATCTCGGGTCGCTTTGCAGGGGATCGAGTAGGGGATTTACCTTGAGGAACACCAACCAACCGGAGCGTTCTTCATAAGCTTTTTCTAACCACTGGAAAGCCTGGTCCTTTTCATTAAGACCGATATAAATGAGTGCAACGGCATAGGGTACGATATACTCCTGATTGGTTTGATGTTGTAGCTCATGGAGGATTTTTCGTGCTTCCTCTCGTCTACCCGATACGGCATAGGCGTGTCCCAGCGATGCCATCATCAGTGAATTACCTCCGGAAAGCATAACGCCTTTTTGGAAGGTCGCAATGGCTTCTTTATACATTCCCTTTTGCTCATAAGTTGTACCCAGATCCAGATACACCCGGGCAAAGTCCGGGCTCATTTCAAGGGTTTTCTGATAGTATGCAATCGCCTGGTCGTATTGTCGGGTATAATAGAAGTAAGTTCCTAAATCGGTATTTATGACCAAGGAGAGGGGATCCAACTCCTGAGCCCGTTTAATTGCTGCGAAGCTCTCTTCGGTCCGTCCCATCTGGCTCAAAAGGAGTGAATACCAGTGATGCGCTGAAGCATAGCTGGGATTGGACCGAATGGCACGCTTGAACTCCCTCTCGGCTCCCAACCAGTCCCAATCGAAACGATGTTTGGTAAAAGCCAGGGAGGTATGGGCTTCAGCCAGGGAGTCGTCCATTTCTAAGGCCATTCCTGCTGCCATTTTTACCTTGGGGTAAGCTTCCTTGGGAGAAAGATAACCATAAATGGCCAGTAAGTTATACGAATCGGCCAGTCCCGAATAGGCCAAGGCATAAAACGGATCTTTTTCGATCGCCCGCTCAAAGTATTCAATACTCGTCTTTAATCCTTCCTCAGTCCTTTTGCCCTGAAAATATCTTCCCCTCAAGTACCAGGTATAGGCTTCCACATTCTCTGTTGCCTGCCTTTCGATCTGTCGCTTTTCTCCTACCATGAGTTGTACTTTTAATGCCTCTGCAACCCTCTGGGCAATATTGCTTTGGATGACAAATACCTCCTTAAACTCTCGATCATATTCCTGGGACCACAGATGGGCCTGGCTTTGTACATCTATGAGTTGCACGGTGATCCGTAACTTATTTTCTGCTTTGCGAACACTACCCTCAAGGATGGTTCCAACCCTTAACTCCTGTCCGATTTCGGCAATACTTTTGGTGGTACCTTTATAAGGCATAACAGAAGTACGGGCGATGACACTGAGATCGTCGATTTTTGAAAGGGTTGAAATAAGCTCTTCTGTTATCCCGTCGGCAAAATATTCATCCTTTGGATCAGGGCTGATACTGGCGAAGGGCAATACGGCAATCCGATATTTATCCAGGTAAATCGGTCCCGGGGATTGTAGACGGGTATTTAAAATTTGCAATCCCAAATTGATGAGTTCAGACTTGAAAATATAGCCTCCTCCCCCGATAAGTAAAGCCAGGGTGCCCATCAAAATAAAATAAAAATAAAACTGCTTTCTCCGGCGAGGCTCTGTTTTAGCGATCAATTTAATGGGAGCTTCTAAACTCCTTCCTTTCTGGAGGGATCTCAAATCTGCTTTGAATTCATCTACCGATTGATAGCGCTTTTCACGATTTTTCTGCAGGGCCTTTTTCAAGATGATTTCTAACTCCCTGGGCATTCCGGCATCGACCAAAGGTAGCAGGTGGGGCTCTTCATTAACAATCTGGTAAAGAACGGCCATTTTAGACTCTGAGTAAAAAGGAAGTTTACCGGTGACCATTTCATAAAGTACCACGCCTAAAGACCAGATATCCGTTCGATGGTCGATAGACTCTCCCTGGGCTTGTTCCGGAGACATATAATCAACAGTACCCAGGGTGAAGGCCTCCTCGGTAAGTTTGCTGGCTCCTTGCAACTTGGCCAGACCAAAATCCAGGATCTTCACCCAACCATCCTGACTCAGAACGATATTCTCCGGTTTGATATCTCGATGTATAATCCCTGCCTGGTGGGCTTTACTTAACCCATCACAAATTTGTATGGTAATGCCCAGGGCTTCCTGAAGCGAGAGGGTCCTTTTATCGATGAGTTCTCGCAATAATTCTCCTTCTACATATTCCATGACGATATAGAATCGCCCTTCGAACTCGCCCAATTCATGGATAACAACAATATTAGGATGGTGGAGAGTGGCTGTCGCTTGGGCTTCTCGCTCAAAACGGGTTCGGATTTCTTCATCCCCCCTCAGGGAAGAGGAAAGAAATTTTAGGGCAACCTGACGGTGAAGTCTCGTATCTTCGGCCAGATAGACTTCTGCCATACCCCCTTGACCGAGTTTTTGAAGGATTCTATAATGTGAAATCATCTGACCTATCATGACTTCATCGGTTATCCGATACCCCTGGTTTTACAGAAGGTAGGGCCGTTCACTATAAAGTTGGTTCCTTCAACCTTTGCAGAACTATGGAATCAAAACCAGATGCAAGGTTGATACCTTTATAATATACACTATCCTGGATTCGGCTTCGTCAAGCCTGGTAAATTTTATAAGACTTTCATCCTATGTACCGTTCATTCTCAGACCATTTAAAGACCTGAGAAAATTGTTTAAGGGGCTTTAAAGCTCTAATCGTTTCGGCAGGAAGAATTTTGTCCTCTGCAGATGGACTCTTCCACGCAGTTTACAGGGGAGGTATTCAGTCAATTCCTTTTATGGATTTAGGTCATTATAGAGTATAAATGATCTGACCTTCAGGATCAAGTGTTTTTCATAGCCTGGAATTCAAATTCAAGGGAAATTTCTTGTGGGTGACCCGGTCCTTATTCTAGATCTCATCTGGGCAAGACCTCTTAGCCGGTTGAGAGTATAGATAATTCTCTTATGTCCTCTTCAAGCCTGATGGGCATAATTCTTGCTGGCTGAGAAATTTAGATGGATATTTAGAGAAAAGAGAGGTTCCTTGAGATCTTAGAGTATTTAATTTGAGTATCTGAAACTTTAGGTCTTTTTAAGAGAATTTTTTTCTAAAAAGAAATGAGAATCCAGTTGAATATCCTTTCTCCGTTGAAAACAGAGGAGCGAGGGCTGAGTTTTCTCTTTGCGTTTTTGCTCTTCACCGTGATTGCTGCTTTCATTGTTCTTAAATCGGCTCGGGATGCCCTCTTTCTTAGCCACTATTCAACGTGGGTATTACCTTATTTTGAGGTTCTTACCACCCTTACCACTTCCTTAGTTACCGTTACCTATCTGCGTTTGTATAGGGTTTTTTCCCTAGGTTGGGCCATAAGCGCCTGTCTGATTGTTTTTATAGGTGGAACTCTCTTACTCTGGATGGGAATCCATGAAAAATGGGGATTGGCAATTCCCTTGCTCTTTGTATGGGCCGATATTTTTGGAACGTTAGCACCTGTTCAGGCTTGGTCGCTGATTAATCAACGACTTCTGACCCGACAGGCTAAACGGACCCTAGGGATCATCGGAGCGGGTGGGATTGTAGGGGGAAGCATGGGAGGATTATTCTCCAAATGGATTGCCAAAGGCTGGGATGTTCCGGCTTTACTTCCAACCGCAGCAGTCTTGATGTTTCTTACCTTAGTAATGAGTTGGACTCTATCTACCCCCAAAAATGAGGGTAAGGAAAATTCCAGTTCCTCCAAGGAACCCATACAGATCCGACGGCGGTTTGTTATCCTGGTGCTGATGGTGGTAGCAATCAGTACTCTGGTTTCTGCTTTTGCCGATTTCCAATTTAAGGTTATTGCTCAAAGAGAATTGGCGACAGATCAACAATTAGCAACTTTCTTTGGTTCTTTCTACGCCTATTTAGGAGGTGCTGCCTTAATTTTCCAGATATTTGCCACCTCTTGGATTATGAGGCGCCTGGGAGCAGCTACCGCTCTCTCTTTCCTTCCCCTGGCTTTGGCGATTGGTAACAGCCTGACCCTGGCCACGAACTCCTTATGGTCGGTGGTCTTTCTCAAAGGAAGTGAGCAGCTTTTTAAACATTCGGTTGATCGTTCTTCCCTGGAAGTTCTTTATACGATTCTTCCAGATCCTACTAAAATCCGGCTTAAATCCCTTATTGAGATCATCGGTGTGCGGGTGGCGGAAGGGATAGCAGCTCTGTTATTGGTCTTATTGTTCTCGGTAGCTCATCTTCCTGTTTCTGTCCTTGCTGGGATCAGTTTACCCCTTTTGGGGATCTGGATCGGTTCCACCGTTTTTTTACGCCGTGAATATCCCCAGATGTTAGAAGCCACCCTCCAATACGAAGAAATTGACCTGGCAGCTGTCAAAGAGACCCTCTTTACACCTGATTTTTATCGCCTTCTTCCCGAGGTACTTCGGAGTTCCGGAAAACAGACGTTATTGGATTTATTAGAACTCCTGGAAACCAGTAACCATCATGATTTGGGATCCTATTTAGGAGTTCTCCTTAAACATAGGGATAAAGAGATCCGACTCAAAGCCCTGCAAGTACTCTTTTCACAGGATGAAAATCTCTCGGATCAAGTTAAACCCTTGCTGAAGGATCCTGATCGGAGGGTTCAAATTGAAGCGGTTCATTACCTGGGCTGCCGTTCCTCGCGTCGAACTAGAAAATTTCAACGTTTTCTAAGGCATCCTGACCTGGCTCTACAAGCTGCTGCCTGTGCTTCCCTATTAAATGGAGAGTCAGATGCTATGCAACAGATGGGATATAAGAAGCTGGAAGAGTTGATATCCCGGTCATTAGATCAGTCTCATCCTGAAGTCCGTATAGAAATAGCCCATGTTCTGGAATATGCAAGACCTTCGGCCTTCTCGGATCAGCTTTATCAACAATTGTTATCAGATCCTTCCCCTGAAGTCAGGAAGGCCGCTTTACACGGTATTGCCCGAACTCACCCTTCCAGTGTTGCCCCAACTTTGATAAAAGCCTTACGAAATCCGGGGTTACGATCTGAAGTTCGTACGGCACTTACCGGTTACGGGGAATCGCTATTTCCCCATCTCAGACGGGTATTGGAAGACGATCGAAGATCTCTTGAGCAAAAGAAGTTGGCTCTCAAGATTCTGGCAGATATTGGTGGACCCCGGGTTCCCTGGCTGCTCCTGGCAACGGCCAGGAAATCAGATTTAGTTCTCCGGTTTTTGGCGATTAAAGCCTTAAACCGGCTTCAAAAACATCAATCCCTTGAACCTTTCCGCTCCTCTTTGGAGTCCTTATTAGAATGGGAAATGGATATCCTTAAAAGAGAAATCGAATTTGCTCGATCTTTTTCACCAAGGCCCAAGGGGCTCATGGAGGCCGTTCTATATCAAAGACAGATTTGGACCCGTGAGCGCATTTTTCGCCTGTTAGGTCTACTCTATGAACCGACTCGGATTTACAATGCTTATCTGGCTTTACTCAGGGGAAACAGATCCTATGTAGAGGCGTCTTTGGAATTTTTAGATGAAATTCTCAGCCCCAGGCATCGAAATGGTATTCTCCCTTTATTAGAACCCCATCAACAAAGAGAGGAAAGGTCGCCTAACCCCACCGAACGTAGAGACCTGCTATTCCATTATCTGTTAGATCGGGATCCACTGCCGGCTGCAGCGGCAATAGCCGATCTTACCCCTGCTGAATTGGTCTTATGGAAAGATGCCATTAAGCAGGCTCTTGAGGCCCTTCCCGATTTATCCCTGGTTGAGGAAACTTTAAATTGGAGGTGCGCACAAATGGAAACGTCCGATCATCCACAAGAAAAAAATCTTTCCCTTACCACGATTCAGAAACTAGAAAGTTTGGGTAAGACCGATATTTTTTCCCGATTGGGTCCCCATGAATTACTTTTGCTTAGCAATGAAAGTGAGGAAGTAGAGTTTCAACCCGGTCAGGTTATATTTACCGAAGGAGAGGTGGCTCAAGAGATTTTTAGCCTGGTGAGTGGAAATGTGGAATTACACCGAACTTCCGGGCACGTAGAATTGGTTAAACCCGGTGAAAGTTTCGGTACCCTGGAGGTGCTCACGCGTCAACCCCGTCTTTTCTCTGCTCGCGCCCTGGAACATTGCCTCTGTTTAAAACTGGACCGGGAGAGTTTTTGGGAAATCCTGGAAGATTATCCGGCCGTTTCCCAGGGTATTTTTGAGGTCCTGGTTCATCGAATCCAGGTTTTAACGGACCATGCCCGATGTGAATCCCGTTTGAAATAGATACCCTCTACCCTGGCTTATCAACTATTGACCAAAGTAGGGGCGTAAGGCCTTACGCCCCTACTACTTATTGTCAAGAGGATGGGAGAAAGCCCTGATTTTTTCCTTTCCCCATCCTCTTTTTCTATTTATAGCTTCGGTCGTTTATTTGCCCAGGGTTTTGCCCTCTCAAAGGCCGCCGAGGCTCTGAGTACGGTGGCTTCATCGTAGCGTCGACCTACAATTTGTAGACCAACCGGTAACCCATCCTGGGTCCAACCACAAGGGACCGTAGCAGCAGGCTGTCCGGTGAGATTAAAAGGATAGGTAAAAGGCGTCCAGTTGATCCAGGAAATTTTTTCACCTGCGATTTCCGGAGGTGAGTTGATCCCGATCTGGAAGGGAGGTACTGCAACGGAAGGGGTCAGAAGCAAATCGTATTTCTCAAAGAATTTTCGGACCTTTTGCCAGAATTCTACCCGTTTAAAAGTAGCCTGGACATAGTCCTTTGCAGTCAGACTCTTGAGTTGCTCGGCAAACGTAAGCAGTCCCGGGTCCATTTGGGATTCCCATTTGGGAAGGTAATCACTGATAAAGGTACCGATTCCTCCGATCCAAAAGATTGCAAAAAAGGGCTCTGGATTCCCAAATCCCGGATCGACCGCTTCTACCTGACATCCTAAATCGATGAATACCTTCGCAGCCGCTTCGGTGATTCGTGCCACTTCCGGATCGACAGCGGCATAACCCAAATCGACACTCCAGGCCACGCGGAGCCCGCGAATATCTCCCTCGGTGGCGGCCAGATAATCTATATTTTGGGCGGGGAGAGAGAGGCGATCCCGCTCGTCAGGACCAGCCATGACTTGCATCATAAGAGCTGCGTCTTTGACCGTTCGGGTCATCGGACCCAGATGGGAAAAGGTCTCCATAGCGCTGGGGGGATAAGCGGCTATCCGGCCATACGTAGGTTTTAGACCATAAATGCCACAAAAACTGCTGGGGATACGAATCGATCCTCCACCATCAGAACCCTGGGCAATCGGCCCCAGACCTGCCGCAACGGCAACCCCAGCTCCCCCACTGGATCCTCCACAGGTCCGTTCCAGATTCCAGGGGTTACGTGTGATGCCGGTAACCGGACTATCGGTCACGCCCTTCCATCCAAACTCTGGGGTGGTCGTCTTACCCAGCATAATGGCTCCGGCATCCCGCAAGCGCTCTACCACCGGGGCATCTTCATCGGGTATATAATTCTCATAAATTTTAGATCCCCGCATGGTCCTTACCCCTTTGGTAATAACTAAGTCTTTAATGGAGACAGGAACTCCATGCAGAGGCCCTAAGCGATCTCCTCGCATGATGGCTACCTCAGCCTCCTTTGCTTTTTGACGGGCCTCTTCCAGGGTTAAGGTACAGAAAGCATTTACTATGGGATTGATTCGTTCAATCCGTGCAATAACGGCATCCATAACCTCTACAGGAGATAATTTCTTCGCCAGAAAAGCTGCTACCAGGTCGGTTGCCGGCATAAAACAGAGGTCTTCTTGGTTCATAAAATCTTCCTCCTTTAGTAAGGGCACGGCGCGTCGTGCCCTTACGGAATCAATTATTATCTTACTTTTTATTATCTTACTTTAAACCCGAAATGTTTGGATACAAAATGGAATATCTTGCTCCAAAAGATCCATTAGGCCTAAAGCCTGTGGGATTATCCTCATATCTTGGCTCCTGGATGGATTTTTTTAAGAATTTTCTCTCCTTCCAAGAAGTTTTAACCTCAAGGATATATTCGGTCAGGTATAGTCGGTCCTTGGAAAAAAGTCAATCCTTTATTTTTTAATACCATTTCCGTATTTTTTGCTTGATTTATCCTTCCCGGTATGGTGAGGATGAGGGTGAGGATAAGATGGTGGGATGATTAGGCCAAATAACCAAGATTTTCTCCAATAAGCACAGGAGAAAGTTCTTTTCAAGGAGGTACAAAATGGCGAAAAATATAGCTTCTAGAACTGCTGAGGAGGCTTTCTTGGGAAATTTAGCTCCTCTTAAATTAGCAACACTTCCAACCTTTATGGGAATTTTTGCTTATATAGGACCCGGTATCTTGTGGGCTGCCTTGGCTCAGGGTTCTGGAGAACTTATCTGGTGGCCCTATTTGACGGCCAAGTATGGCGCTGCGTTCTTGGGTTTATTAATTCCGGCCTCTATGCTTCAATATTGGGTGAATCTAGAAATCTGTCGCTATACCGTTGCAACGGGTGAGACACCTATGACCGGCTTTAGTAGAGTCAGCCGGGTATATGCCTGGATCATGTGGATTGGAATCTTTATCGAGAATGCCTGGTTTGGTGCCTATGCTTCTGCCGGAGGTACTGCCCTGGCTGCCCTGACGGGATTCCCATCAGGCTGGACTCCGAGGGGTCAGTCTTTGTTCTGGGGTTACCTGACCATTGGGATCTATCTGATCGCCCTGATCTTCGGTCGAGTGGTCTACAATATTATTGAAAAATTTTCCATGGTGGTTGTGTTTATTACCATGACCGGGATTATTTTTGCTTTATTCCAGGAAAAAGTTCTTGCAGTAAGTGGGGATTTCTTTGCTGCTTTAATTCCTCGTTTGACCTTACCGAGCCAGGTAGAAAATTGGGATCCTAAGGATTTAAATACCCTGGTTACCAGCATTGCATTTGCCGGAGCAGGGGGTTTTGGTCAGTTATTCATCGGTTACTGGATGCGCGATAAAGGAATCGGAATGGGGAAAATTATCGGACGGGTTACTTCACCGATCACAGGGGAAGCGGAAGCAATCCCTGCTACGGGCTTTTTTTTCACGGATACCGAGGAAAATAAGCGAAATTATAAAGGCTGGGTCCATTATTTTAGTTTCGAGAACTTTATCGGAGTTTTTTTAAATTTCCTTACCACCATGATTATGTGCTGGCTCGCCTTTGCTCTTCTGTTACCGGAAGGTAAAATCCCCAAGGGATGGGAAATCGCCGTGGTGCAATCTGCCTTCTTTGAAGTGGCCTGGGGTCCTATAGGTAAAGCCCTGTTTCTCATTGTGGCTGCCGCTTTCCTCTGTGATGCCTGGTTACAACTTACCGACGGCTATTCCCGCGTCCAGGCCGATTTCTTTTACTCCAACATTCCGGGAGCTCAAAAACTCCATTACCGAACTTGGTATTATATCTTTGTAGCGATATTTACCGTATTAACCGTTATTACCATGGCGATGGCCCAACCCGGTCAATTGATTGTCCTTCGTGGGGTTGTTTCATTTTTAGCTATGGGTTTTTTCTGTCCGGGTCTTATCTATCTGAATTATGTCCTGCTTCCTAAAGTTTTTCCCAACTGGATCAAACCCCATCCCATCACCCAGATTTTAATGGGTTTATGTACTCTTGCCTATGTCGGTATGGGAATCCTCTATCTTTATTTAACTTTTCAAGGTTAGGTTAATATTAGGTGTACCGATTATTTTGTTATGTTCATTTTGGCAAGGTGGACAAGCTGCTGCACCCCAAGCATCTGAGCAAAATCGAAGGGCGATCCCAGTGCCGGTAGGGATTGCCCTTCCATAAGTTTATCCTGAACCGAGGGGAGGGTTCAGAATAAATGGGGGAAAAGCACTCGCATCAAACCTCTACTTGCCCTATACTCTGGATTCTTTCCTCACCGACCGGGTATTTTCTTATTCCGCCAGGGTGTTTGCTGCTCATAGGCGTAGGCAACTCGAAGGACGGTTTCCTCGTCAAAGGGTTTTCCTCCAATCTGCAACCCGATAGGTAATCCCGAAGCTGAAAATCCACAAGGAACGGAGATAGCAGGTAAACCCGTTGCATTATAGGGAAAAGTGAACGGGATAAGAGCTCCGGCTATATCGGTTTCTGTCCCTTTGATCTTAACGACCTCCTCACCGATTTTGGGAGGAACAACCGGAAGTGTGGGGGTGATGATCACATCCACACGTTGGAAAGCGTTAAGAAAGTCCCTTTCTAACAGGCGTCTTGCTTGTTGGGCTTGAATATAGCGCCTGGCTGGAATGGTTGCTCCCAGGGTGAGTTTACCCTGAATATCGGAAGAGAAGTCTTTCCATCTTGTTCGCAAGGCTTTTTCATGGTAAGCACTAGCCTCTGCAAAGATAATAGCCCCGCGGACCAAAGGGGCATATTTCATATGTGGGAGCGAAATTTCCTCAGGATAGGCCCCCAGATTTTCCAATACCCGGATGGCTTCGCGAACTGCCTGTATTACTTCGTCCTCGGCCCGTTCAAAGAAATACTCTTTGGGGACCCCAATTCTGAGACCTCGAATATCCCCGGTAAGGGACCGGATGTAGTTGGGAACCGGTTGCTGGCTGGTGGTTAAATCATTGGGGTCATATCCGGCCATGGCTTCCAGTAACAAAGCGGCATCTTCCACACATCCCGTTATCGGACCTATATGATCCAGGGTCCAGGCCAGAGGAATTACTCCATGGCGACTTACTCTGCCGTAAGTCGGTTTTATTCCCACAACTCCGCACGCCGAAGCAGGGACTCGAATAGATCCCCCGGTATCGGTTCCGGTAGCCCCCCAGCATAATTTAACGAGAACTCCTACGGCAGATCCCCCGCTGGAACCCCCGGCAATGTGTTCTAAATTCCAGGGATTCCTCACCGGTCCGTAATGGGATACGGCGCTGGTCGGTCCAAAGGCAATCTCATGTAAATTGGTTTTACCTATAAGAATCGTTCCGGCAGCTTTTAAGCGTGTTACCACGGTTGCATCGTACGAGGGAATAAAATCGGCATAAGCCTTGGACGCTGCGGTAGTAGGAATACCTCGGGTATAAATAATGTCCTTATGGGCTATGGGGATCCCCTGTAAGGGACCGAAAATGTTACCAGAACGGAACCTGGCTTCTGCTTCTTTAGCTTCTTGGAGGGCTGATTCCTGCAAAATGGTAATAAAAGCATGAAACCGGGGATTCGTTTCACTGATGTGAGAGAAAATGGCCTGGACGACTTCTACCGGAGAAAGTTCTTTCCTGGCAAAAGCAGTGGAAAGCTGGCGAATATTGAAGGAAGAGATTTCTTGTAGGTTCATCCGTTTTATCCTCCTTTAAGAATATCAAACCAGAGAACAGGCTCGACATCTGCCAAATCCATATCCCCTAATGGAGCAATGGTTTGAAGTAGGTGAGCTGCCCTTGGAGCCAAGGCTTCTAGATCCTGATCGTTAAGTTCAAGACCGGCAAATCCCAGAATTTGTCTGAAAGCCTCCGGGGTAAGCAATTTCTTCTCTGGATTTACGTCTATATCCCTTCCTGGTTCCTTCATGTTTTAATCCTCCTTCTAAGGGGTCATCACAAGGGAAGTATGGGCCTGTGGGAGAATTTCCTGGGTCCATACTCTTTTTCTTCAAACCCTTTGTGCCTTTAAGGTAAATCCTCCTACTTCCCCCTATTAGAATTTGAAGCCGGATAAATGTCAAATAGTTTATTAAGAAAATACACATTCCTCTTGACTTTTGAAACAAGAAATGCTTTAGTAGCCGGCCAGAATTGAAGTGGGACTATGGAAACAGTTAAAGACTTTGTAAAGAAGCAAAGAAGCGGAGGTAGTAAAGCATGAAACAGCAGAGTTTAAGGTTTTCTTTAATTTTCATAGCCATTTTTTCTCTTCTACTTTTTGATCCTTCCCCAGCTTCGGCATTCCGATCGGTAGAGGGATCTACCTTATCTAAAACTTCCCGTAAGAGCAAACCTTTGTCCTCATCCGCACGGGAGAGACAGAAGGATGTAACGCTTCATAAAAAAACCTATTCTAAAAAGATCGCCAGAAATTATAAACGAACTTCCTATAAGAAAAGACTATATGCCCAGAAGCGCTCTTCTAAAAGAGCTTCAGGCAAAGCCTATAAAGCTGCTATTGTCATGAATGCCAACACAGGCGAGGTGCTGTTCAAGGATAATCCTCGTGAAAGGCTTCTTCCTGCCTCTTTGACCAAAATGATGGTGACCCTGGTGGCTATGGATAAAGTAAGACAGGGCACGATCCATCTCACGGATAAGGTCTCCATATCTAAAGATGCCAGTTGGGTAGAGGGAAGCCGAATTAATTTAAGACCCGGAGAGGTGTTAACTTTAGAAGAGCTATTAGAGGCTGTTTTAATCAGGTCTGCCAATGATGCCGCGGTAGCAGTAGCCGAATATATCGCCGGAAATCAGGAAAATTTCGTCAGACTTATGAATGCTTATGCCCAAAAGTTGGGCATGAAGGATACCCTTTTTGTAAATGTTCATGGCCTTCCTTCTGAAAACGGATATGACAATGTTTCCAGTGCTTATGATATGGCTATTTTAGCCAGGGAACTTATCAAATATCCTAAAGTTCTCCAGTGGAGTTCTAAACCGGCGGTTAAAATTCGGAATGGACGCTATCGAATTACCAGTACCAATAAACTCCTCAAATCTTTTCGAGGACTCGACGGACTTAAGACGGGCTACTACCGTAAGGCAGGCTTTAATCTTGCGGCAACCGCTAAACGGAATGATTTGCGCCTTATTGCGGTCACTCTGGGTTCTCCCACCAGTAAAGCCCGATTTAATGCAACCAGAGCCCTGCTAGATGCAGCTTTCAATTACTATCAAAAGAAGTCTATCGAATCTAGAAAATCCCTCCACAAGGTTAAACTCAGTACCAGTCTGAAGTAAGACTTGTATTGATGCTTAACTTCAAACGAGAACGTTTAAGCTACAACTGCCATTCCATTTCCGCGTTGAAACCCAGTGTAAGATATAGAAGTGACTTCTCCCTAACCCCCTTCCCGACGCAGGAAGGGGGAACTCGGGGGGATGGCCTGGGTCTCTATCCTCTCTTCCCTGGGAAGGAAGGGAGGACCGGCAGGTAGGCCCAAAAAATATCCTTAAAAGCTTCCTTAGAAAAAATCCTCAAGGGAAAAAGGGTGAAAGGGTCTTATCTAGGAAGTGGAGGAACCGATAAGATCGAGTAATGGGCGAATAAAATTCGCGATCTGGGTGGCTCCGTTGGGATGGTCCGGATAAATTCGAGGTAAAGCCAACAGCTCTGATAAGCCTGACAACCAGTTTCCGTTTTGAAATTCCGTTTCTGCAAAGGCTAAACCCCTCATTTTGCGGTGTACATAGGCGGCCAGTACCTGAGACTCCCGAAATTTGGATCGTATAACATAACCAAAAGGAACCCCGGCATAATAAACCTCTGCAAGGGTGCTATATCCCAATTTACCGACAACGGCATCGCAGGCATGGATCAGATCCGGGTGGTAAAAATTAGAATGGTGGGGTAAAAGGATGAGGGTGCCTCGAATCTCCAAGGATTCCCCGGCTCCAGGAATCACAAAATAAACATCGTGCTGGCGCTCCAATTCCTCTAGAAATCTGTATTGATCGGGGATTCCCCCCATGGTGATCATAACCATCCTGTCCTGGGGAGATATCCCTAATTTCTCCCGAATTTGGAGGGGAGGGGTTCTGACTTTCCGACTCACCGGTGGGGTTATAAGATCGGCTGAGCGATAGGCGCAGACAGGTTCCGTTTGAATACGGTAATTTACCTGGTTAAATAACCCCTGCAGGTAGTTTATCTGAGAACTTAATCCGGGCTCCTGAGCCAGGTATCCTTCATAGATCCAATCCCAGGTAAAGTTTTCGATCAATACGGAAGGAATTCCGGCTTCTTTGGCTACGGCAATCCCCATGGGGGCAATATCACAGACCACAAGCTGGCAGTTTAGCCTGTTAATCCATTCTGCCAGGTTCTGAATTTGAGAAAAATCAAACGGCAGGAGGTGATTTAATTGCCGGACTGTTTCCCCAAGATCTTCTATCAAGGGGGTTTTCTGTACGAGTCCAATATCTGTTAACAAAGGGTGGTAATTAAAATTTTCTATCCAGGATTCTCGGAAAAACCAGGCCGGTACCCGGGTAAAAATCTCAAATTGAATCCCTGGATTTTGCTCCTGTAAGGCTTGCATGACCGCAGCCGACCTGGCTGCATGGCCAAAACCGTGGGGAGAGATAAAATATGCGATACGTTGTTCTCTAGACTTTATAACCGATTTCATTACTCATTTTTAACACGATAATTACAGTTATAAAAAATTAAACCAAAAAATAATAATGAATCCCTTTAAACCCTGTCAAAGGATAAAAAAGAAAACTCTCGTATTTATCTTATAATATTTGTCTAGAATATAAGAAAAATATCACTTTCTTTGATTTTTTTTAATAACCGTTTTACATTAATACTCATAAGGTATATAAGGGACTCAGGAATAAAGAGGGAATATTACTTTCCCTGTAAGTTGTTCTTTTAGGGTCGTATTTCTGGTTAAATTAACCTTGCCGAAAGATATCTCCAGGACACCCCTTAAATGCCTTTCTCGACCTTATAAAATAGGTTTATGGATTCAAGTGATTTTTTACAATTGCCCAGGGAAAAGTGTTTTATCCAGAGGGAGTATCCTTTAGACTCTCCTGATTTTTTTATAAAAGGATTGTCCTCGCTTCAGGCAATGGTCGAGCAAAATGTTCAGGCCTGTGAAGTATGGAATTATGATACCACTAAATTGGTGGTGCACATCAAAAAAGATTCTAAAGCCTGGCAAGAGTACTTTAAATGGAGAGGAGTGCTGAATCGTATCCTGGAAAGGTTAGACCATGCCCAATGTCAAATCATCTCGATGCTGGAAGATATCAAAAAGGAGGGTAAAGTTCTTTTTAATGCACGATTTCCTCTAGAAATCATCTTGGCAATCCAGGATTATGTGGCACTCCTGCGTCATCAACTGGGTAGACCCATCACGGAGCGCTATGATGAGGGTGTAGCACGAATTTTGTTAGACTATCTGGCGGAGTATCTCTGCATTTTCGCAGATCCCGTTAAAATTTTAGAGGCTTACGGCAAGATTCTAAAGCGCAAAAATTCAGAGGGTAAGGAGATCTTAGGTGAAGAATATCAAATATTGGAACGAATTTTAAAAGACCCTGCCCTTCAACTTAAATTCCAGACCGGCACCCAACACTCCAAAACCCATATTCTGCAGACCCTCAACCAGGGTTTGTGGGAACTCAAATTATCCCTGCTGACCCATTTCCTGGTTCAAATCAAGAAAAACCATTGGGATACAGATGATATCACGGTTTTTTACGAGTTGGATCCATCTTCGGCCATAGATCAAAATTTAATGGATGTGGTCCATCGGATGTCTGATCTGATAGTATCCGGTGAGCAGTTGGGAGAAATACTGGATTATTTAAATTTCTTTTACCAGCATAACTTAAAACTTTCTGCCGACCTAAACCTTGCACCCACCCTGGAGCGCCTTCAAAGATATAAAAAGATCAAGGAGAGCCAAAAAGGTAGATTTTCTGTAACTTTTCACGAAGCCTGTGGGGATTTTATAAAAATATACGGAACAGAAACGAAAAAGGATCCCAGATCCTCCCTTAACTTTGCAGATAAATTTATGATCGTCTATGAGGATTTGTTTGATCCGGAAATTGTAGAAGATCGAATCCTTCTGGCAAGGGACACTGTAAAGATGCTCAAGGGAAAAATAGGAGACCTGTTTTTACTGTTCTTGGGCGAAGAAGAGGAAGAACGGCCAGAACTGGAGATTCTATTAGAAAAACTGAGAGAAGGAGATTTAGAACGCCTGTCCAATCGGGAGCTTTGGCTGCTAAATGAAATTCTTCATCATTCTGGTTCAAACGGCAGGAAACACAAACATAATCAAGGGTTTAAAAGATGGTATTACCGGTATGCCCATGCTACTGCGAATGGTGTCAGCGAAGAAATTATCAGAGGTCGGACGGCATTACTGGCAATTCTTGCAGAGATCAGGCCTCGACTTATCGAATTGGTGGAGGATGAACTGCTTTATCAAACCGTTATCCAGGCAGCAGAAAGAACCGACTTGATGGTTACTCCCCGACAGGTTTGTAAAGGCTTGAGAGAGATATTCCATATAGAATTAGATTGGGTTTTCAACGATCAGGAGCTCGAGGAATTATTGGGAAGCAAATTTGTTCACCGGCAGGGTTTGAAAGGTAAAAGGTCCAATACTCAACATTCCCGCTATCCCCTTCATTTAGAACAAGCCATCAGGGAAAGCTTAAACTATGACCTCTTGAAGTTAGTTCCCGTGCATAAGTTCGATGTGCCTTTTATAACCGTTAAGGAGCTTATCCACTTCTATAAAAGACTGAACGGGATAGATAAAATGGTAGCGAATTATTATCGAGAGATTGAGCGATTCGCCATTTCTGCAAAAAACTTAACAGAAAATATAAGATATCTGGAGCTTCGGCTGGGTGAAGAGACAATTGTTCGATATTTAGGTCCTGTTACCATTACCCAAAACTTCTCTTCAGCCCAGGAATTGATCAACCAAAATTTAGTTCCCCTGGAAGTTCATATCCTCTCTACGAGTCAGAATCTCCATGAGATCAGGCAATTTCTCATTCCCGATTTGGGTAATAAAACAGCCTCTCAGCAAGTCTGGAATCTGGTAGAGGTTGAAAAGGGTCATGATCGATATTTCGTCAGAGCAGACCTGAAACCTGAGGAGGAAAACGATCAAGACAGTTTATATATGGGCAGAAAACCCGGTATTGGTTCCGTTATGCGCCAGGTTACCGATGCCCTACTGACTCAACAGCGGATTTATCAATTAGCCCGAGAGGGTGTTGAAGATCTACTTATTGTAATACCCGGTTTGGGTTTTCAATCTGTTCCTTTGTACCAGGTACCCGGTTGGAGAACCCTGCCCCTTAAGACGACGGCATACCCCTTTGGAGCGTTTCCTACCGAAGGATATTCTCAATGGCTGGAAGTTCTTCTATTAAAATTGGAAAATTTACGTCTCCTCTACAAACTCATCCCGAAGGGACGAAAGGTCTTCATCTGTTACGACCTGGGTGTGATCATAGGCTTTCTGGCTTTACGAAGTCTTCAAGCCCGATCTTCTCACTTAAGATCTTCCGATCCAGGAGGATTTCCGGCCAATGGTTTTATCTGCCTGAATTGTCCAGAAGTCGATGCGACCTGGTTAAAAAATCTTGCTCCCAGAGTAGAGATTTTGATCCCCTCCGGTATCGGATTATCTTTGAATAAAACTTTTCCTGAATTAACCCAGGAGACAACCCGGATGGGGGAAAAAGACTTTGCGGAAGTTAACATCCTGTCAAATGGGCCTGATGGGAAGAAACTCCCGGTTTTGACCGCTCTTCCTTCTCCAATTACCGGGTACGGGTTTCCTGAAACTCATCAGCAGGGAGAAACGATTCAACCCAAAACCTGTCGGGAGGGTTTACTGATTGAAACCCTCTGCTCTGCGGCCAGATCAGAAGATCTTATACCGATCGTTCCAGATGAACAGACAGTGCGGAAAGTTTATCATCCTGAAGATTTTCCAGAGCCTGAGTCTCCCATGGATGTAGATGGAGAAATTAAACAGGAGTTTTTAAAGGGAGCCATGGCCGTTATTCCGACCCGGCTGGAAGAAGAGCAATTTGAACTTCTGTTTCATGAAATTTGTGTATACAGTAAAAGCGAAGAGTACAAAACGGCACTTAAAACCAGACTCGGTGAACTGGCTAATTCTTCTGAACCTTCTGAAAAAATCAAAGCTAAAAAATCCCTTATGGCTCTCCTGAACAGGGGTTGCCCGCCAGCATATAGAGAAATTTTGAATAAAAAACTGGAAACCTTTTTAGATCCCGGTTCTTCAAAAATTCGGAAGGCAGTTTTAGAAGAAATTCTGGAGGTTTTAACCCATCATTTTATAAGCGATGGTTTTACAGCCCAGGATTTTATTTTGTTTCTCGGTATTTTACAAAAAACCCAATTACCAACTCCTGCAGTAAAACCTGTTAAGACTGAATTAGATGATCGGGAGAGGTTTTTGGATTTATTTGCTAAGGCAACTTTTATTCGAGATAAAATCGTTGAGCCACAATCCAAAGCTATTTTAGACGAGACCTTTGCCCTCATTAGCCCTTTTTCTAAGCTGTTAATTTCCAATTCCGATCTGGCCTATTCCAAAGATTTTTCCTATGCGATCACCGTTCTAATCAGCGGGATTGTTTTTGCGATGTCGGCCTATAACTTGAGGGACATTACCCTCTTCCGTGCTCTTAAGCCGGAACTTATGAGTTTCAAAAAATACAATGACCCGAAACTGAACTATTTATTTGAAGCTTACCGGATCCTTCTAGAGTATCATAAAATACTTTGGAGAATAGCTCACTTAGACAGTACCTTGACCCTTGAAGAGGCAACTTTAGAAGGGATAGATGCCGAAATTTTAGAATTATTAACCCTGGAGGATAAAGAGCTGGCAGAGACGATTTCTGAACTGAAGGAAAAGGCTCAGACCATTATTTTCAGTGGGTTCAGCGAAAATCCGGAAGAGTTAGAACGCATGATTGACCGGGTTACCACTCCTGGGAGTTCTAAAAGATGGGTGGCGAGGTATAAAGTAGAAGAGGGAAAAGAAGAAAAGCCGGCCTTTGAAGAAAAACCGGTAGATAAAGGTAATAATGGCCCGGATGACCTGGAAGCAGACAGGGAAAAACTCAAGCAAATGGGTTGGAAGATTGCCATTGAAATAAAAGAACAGGAAAAGAAGTTGGAGAATTTACTTTCTAAAACCCGAGCCTTGATTTTAGACCGGGAGGCAAATGAAAAGCTCAAAAAGTTGGAAAAAACGGCTCAAGATTTACTTGACTTGAGGCTTATAGATCTGGAGCTCATGCTACCATACTCCCCTGGCACGCGGGAACTTGAAAAAGTTTTCAAGCGTAAAAGTGAGAATTTAGGAACTCTCATCGAGGAGTTAAGAGAAGAGCAAGACAAAGTTAATTCCCTGATCGGCAGAATGAAAAACTGTCCTGTAACCATTAAAATATGGTTTAAAAACAATGCCTATTCGAAATTCAGTCAACTCCTGGACTTCTTCGGTCGAACGCTTTCCAAGGTTAATGTTATCACGAAATCTACCCTACCCGAATGGGCTTTCGAGTATCAGGCCCTTTTAGGCCAGTTGGGAGCTATGAAAGCCTCCAAGGAGAAGAATGCCCTTCTTTACCAGATGCTTCTTATAGAAGCCAAGTTAAGGATCCTTGAGAACAAGTTTCTGGAAACCGAGCAGGTCAAGACCCTGTTGCATATCGTTCATTTTATGGGTATAAGATTGGAAATGGAGCAGATAGCCATTCTGAGAGATCGGGTTCAAGAGCTCAGTAAAAGCCTTATTCCCCAGTTATCCCGTGTCCGTTCTTACTACTACCAGCTCCGCGATTACCACTATGCCCATCCAGAAGAAATCGTGGCAGAAGCTATGCACGAGGCCCTTCTTCAAGCCGGCTAAAGTTAAGTTTCTCCTTGCTGATTCCTTTCTTTATCGTATCAAGGTGAAGTCTTCATGGCACTTGTAGATGGGAGACTCAAGTACTTTTAAAGTTGCTTAACCTTTAAATCGAAAAGCAGGAGTAGAAAGAAGAAAAGAGGGGGGGATAGATTCCCCCTTCTTTTTCTAATCCAGGTAATCGTAGGCAAGCAAAGTTAAAAACTGGATGAAATCTCTCTCCAGCACCAGCTTATCCAGAATTTGTCGAGCCAGGTCGAATTTTCCTGTACGATAGCGTGCTTCGCCGAACAGGGATTTAATCTTCTCCAATTCCTCGGGTAGCCAGGCGCGATAGAGGTCAACGGTTACCTTTCGTCCATCATCGAGGACAGCATGGGGATTATGGACCCACTGCCATAATTGAGATCTGGAAATTTCTGCAGTCGCTGCATCTTCCATCAAATTAAAGATAGCCACCGCACCGATACCTCGGAGCCAGGATTCAATATACTGTAAGGCAACGCTAATATTATTACGAACCCCTCCTTCCGTGATTTGACCCCCAGGTACCACAAAGGTCCGCAGGTCCTTTGCCGAGACCTGGACCTCTTCCCTTAGCCGCTCTTTCTGGTGGGGTTTACCCTGTAAAGCTTTTTCAAACACTTCCCGGGCCACAGGAACCAAATCGGGATGTGCGATCCAGGTACCGTCGAAACCGTCTCTGGATTCACGCTCTTTATCCTCACGAACTTTGGCCAGAGCAACTTCATTAACCTTGGGATCTTTACGGCTGGGAATGAAGGCAGCCATACCTCCAATTGCGTGGGCTCCGCGATGGTGGCAGGTTTTGACAAGGAGTTCTGTATAGGCCCGCATAAATGGTACGGTCATCGTTATCTGAGCCCGATCCGGCAAATTAAGGTCTGATCGGTTCCGGAACTTTTTAATGATGCTGAACAGGTAATCCCAACGTCCCGCATTGAGTCCTGCGATGTGATCCCGGAGTTCATAGAGAATCTCATCCATTTCAAAAGCCGCCAGAATCGTTTCAATAAGTACCGTGGCTTTAATGGTACCCCGGGGAATACCCAGTGTGTCCTGAGCCATTTCAAAGACATCATTCCAGAGTCGGGCCTCCAGATGGCTTTCCAACTTGGGGAGATAAAAGTAAGGTCCGGTTCCTTTTTCTACCAGTTTTCGAGCATTATGGAAGAAGTAGAGGCCAAAATCGAAGAGTGAACCGGACATGGGTTTACCATCGATCAAAACATGCTTTTCATGGAGATGCCAGCCCCTTGGACGTACCAACAGGGTTGCGATCTGTTCGTTGAGTTTATAACTTTTTCCTTCCGGGCTGGTAAATTCCAGCTTCCTCTCAACAGCATCCCGCAGGTTGATTTGTCCCTCTACCATGTTTTGCCAGGTCGGTGAATTGGCGTCCTCCAGGTCTGCCATAAATATATCGGCACCACAGTTAAAGGCATTGATCATCATTTTTCGATCGGTAGGTCCCGTAATTTCAACCCACCGTTTCTGTAAATCCGCTGGAATAGGGGCCACCTTCCAGGAACCCTTCCGAATATTTTCGGTGGCAGCTAAAAAATCAGGCATCTGACCGGCATCGATCTCGGCCTGCCTTTCAACTCGCTTTTGTAGAAGGGCCCGGCGACGTTCTCCAAACTCCCGTTCCAAGCTGGTTATAAAGTTTAGGGCTTCGGAAGTTAATATTTGTTCAAATTCTGGGGTAATCTTACCCGTTATCTGCATTCCTTCTGGAACTTTTAAATTTCCCATAGAAATCTCCTTTCCAAGCTATCTTGGGATGTTCCTATCTCTTCCCAGGATTATAAGGCGTTTCCTGCGAACCTGGGTAGCCTGACATTTCAGGACGGTTAAAGCCGTTATTTCTCATTTTATGTAATAAATTGGCCAAAGAGTCAAGATCTTTTGTCCTCCTTTTGCTCTCGGATTCCATTTATACTTGTAAACTTCTTGTACAAAAAGTTAACATAACCTCATATTTGAAAGGTTACCAGGGAAATATTTAACAGTCCTTAAACTGTTTCTTTCAAAGAGGAGCAAGGTTATGGGTTATATAAGGATCCTATGGAATCTGCTTAAAAATTTTTTAATGGGCTTAAGAATTCTTTTTTTTATTCTGTTCCTTGTCTTTATCGGGGTTTTATACTGGGAATTCTTTCGCGAACCCAAAGTAAAACCTGATACGGTATTGGTTATAAATATGGAAGGGAGTATTCTGGATATGCCTCCCATGGATCCCTTTACTACCAGGCTGGCCGGTGAAGATATTCAAACTCTTCAAGGGATTTTAAACAACCTTAAAAAAGCAACCATAGATAAAAGAATCATTGGGATTCTTTTGAATATCAAACGCTTTCATGCAAAGTTTACAACCACCCAGGAAATACGAGAGGCCCTTATAAAGTTCAAGGAATCCGGGAAAAAGGTATTTGCTTACTTAGAGGATATCGGGATGCGGTCGTATTTCCTGGTCAGTCCCGCAGATAAAATTTATCTGTCCCCTTCTGGAGAGACCTTTTTAGGTGGTATACGGGTAGAGATTCCCTTTTACAGAAAAATGTTGGATAAAATAGGTATTACCCCTGAGTTTGTCTACATCGGCAAATACAAAACGGCTCCCCAAAGTTTTATAAGGGATAGCATGTCTGAAGATCATCGGGAAGTCATGAATGATCTTTTAGACGATTTTTACAATGGGTATGTTGAACAAATAGCAGCGGCCCGTGGGGTTCCTATCAGTCGGGTAAAGGAATGGATCGATAATGGCCTTTACACAGCCTATGAATCCCTGCTTGCAGGGATAGTTAACGAGTTGGTTTATGAGAGCCAACTCGATGAAAAGTTGAGAAGGGAACTGGGGCTTCCCGAAGAAGCCGATTCTCAAGTTGAGAAGGAAGAAACTGTTTGGGAGAAATGGCTGACCCGATGGCGCATCACCGAAAAGAAAACCCCTTTAAATAAACTGAACAATACCCAATATGCCCGTGTTTCTGTTAAAGCTCCGGGATTGCATGAAGAAGGGGAAAAAGTAGCCATTATTTATGCCCAGGGAATTATTGTATCTGGAAGAAGTGTAAATGCTCTGGGAGGCTCTAATCAGATCGGTTCAGACACCCTGGTTAAACTAATTAAAAACCTTGTTGAAGATAAAAAGATCAAGGGTATTCTTCTCCGGGTGGATAGCAGCGGTGGAAGTTCTCAGGCCTCGGATATTATCTGGAACAGTATTCAAGAAGCCCGACAAAAAAAGCCGGTCGTTGTCTCTATGGCGGATGTAGCAGCTTCCGGTGCCTACTATATTTCGGTTCCCGCCGATTGTATTGTAGCTTATCCTTTAACCATTACCGGTTCTATTGGAATTTTTGGTGGAAAGTTCAGCACGAAAGGGCTATACGATCTGATCGGGTTGAATATCGAGACCCTCCAGCGAGGTAAAAACGCAGGCATGTTTACCTCGGTTCGTACCTTTACAGAGGAAGAACGGGAAAGATTTCGGCACAATGTTCAGGCCGGTTATGATGAGTTTATCAGCAAAGTCTCCCAGGGAAGAAGGATGCCGTTGGAAGTAGTGGATGCTGTGGCACAGGGTCGGATCTGGACGGGAAAGCGTGCGGTAGAGTTGGGACTGATAGACCGATTAGGCGGTATAGAGACGGCCATTGAAATTTTAAAGGAGAAAATAGGTATTCCTAAGGAAAAGGATATTACGCTGGTAGCCTATCCTAAAATAGAAAATCCGTTCCAGATTTTACTTAAGAGATTGAGGGAAACCCGTATAAATACAAAACTGCCCGATAGTATTTTGGAACTTCAACAGGAGCTTGAAGAACTGGCCGCCCTGGAAAACGAGCATTTCTTTGCATGGTGGCCTTATCGGATTTACCTGGAGTAAGGATTTTATTTATCCACGAACTGGACCCGGTTTGAGACACGGGGACTTCGGGACACGGGGAAATATCTCTATCTTCCAAGGTCCCCGTGTCTCCCAGTCTCCGCGTCCCGAAGTCCCCGTGTCCCCAAACTAGTATGGTTATTGATTTTTCTTATGATGTTCGCTTTCTGCATAGTGCTTGCGAAGTAGATCCTCTCCGAAGTCATCTTCAGGGTCCCTTAAAACGGCATGGATGTGGTTGGCATTATTTTGGGTATTATCGTATTCGATCAGTAAGTTCGGCCCCTGGACACGATAATAATGTTCTTTACCCGGTTCCGTACTCCCGGCCCAGGCAAAATAAATTTTCTCAATTCCTGCCTTTTTGATCTTCTCAAGCTTAGCATGGGCCAGGTCCCGCCGCAGGTTTTGAATATATTCCGCGATCAGGCGCATGAGCAGACTCCGCTGATTTTCATTCATCTCAGAGACGGGGAGTCCTGTTGGTGCTTCCAGATTGAGTCTTCGGGCATTTTCTGTAAGAATATCTTTGGGGGCAGTTGGAGAAAGAATGGCTTTGGCACGCTGACTTTCATCTAAACTGGCAAGAAGTGCACGGGCAAGATCTTCTTCTGCTGCCAGGATACGTAATCCTGTATAGGGACCCTCCAGAACATGGGCCGGATTTGAACCTGTAAACAGGGGGGTGGTCGCCGTCAGTTCGTTGGTAACCGAAGAAAAATTAAGGGAAAGGTGATGCCCGCTCACGCTCCATCCCCAGGGTGAATCATTGGAAGGGGTTCCGAAGATCCTAAACCAGTAAAGCTCGGGATCCCGATCGAATCTTCGAGTTCCCGCTCTATCTTCAATCTCTCGGAGAACGGCTTCCAATTGCATAATACTGGTGGCTTTAAGGTATCCCTGGGAACTAAGAGCACTCCGAAGTAAGGCATGGGCGGCCTTTCGCTGATCATAGGTCATTTCCTTGATACTTACACCACTTCTTTTAAACATTTCATTGGGAACAAAATGCCACTTGAACCTCTCTTCGCTCTCAAAGGGGAAAACAGCCCTGGCTCCCAGTCCAGGACCTAATGCTTCCAAGAATTTTTGGGCAGCCGTTACCATGTCTTCATGCCTGGGCATATCGCTTTTAGGAGCCGTCATTCCCAAAGCCCCAAAAACAATAGCTATCAGGCCTATGGAAAACCCTAAGGTCTTTCTATTTAAAAAAAGGATTTGATGAACCCGATTCATTTTGCCCTCCTTTAATTCCCACACCATGGGATAAGTTCGCCGATCCGGAGATTTAAAGCAAACTTAACTCCCTTCTAGGGCCTTTAAAGGTGAAAGTTCCTCCCTCCGGAGTTATCTTATAAAAACCGATTCTTCTCGCTTCGTCAAATCCTTTTTTTAAAAAGAGAATTTTTCCGGTTCAGGAACAAACGAAAGGAAGCCGCAAGTTCCTTCCATTTCATACCCGATTACCTTAATTTTGACCTTATAATGTGGCTTTCATCTCCAACTCCCCTCTCCCCAAGCTTCGGGAGAGGGGCCGGGGGTGAGGGCAGAACGGTTATTCAAATTTAACTTTACAAGGTAGTAATATCGAAAAGCATCCAAAAGGATAAACAGATTTTCATGAATCCGGCTTTCGATGAATAAAAGGTAGTAAATAATTTAAAACTGTAAAACAAGACTTAAATAAGTTATATTTAGTTTAAGGTAAGTTTAAATTTGTTTAACCCTTTAAGGAAGGAATGGAGTATGTTTACGAGGGAATTAGGGATAGTCAGTCTGGTCTTCCTGGTAATTACAGGATGTGTACATGAAAATAAAAGAGACACGGAAAGCGTCGGGGTAGTTACACGGGGTAATCGACCGGGCATTATTGGGGGGACTATTGTCGGAGGGGCAGGTAATACCCCGGATAGTACGCCAGGTTCTGGTATCGCTACAACCCCAACCGATAATCCGGGCGGGAAGGTAACCGGCCCGGGTAATGCCAGTTCCGGTAATCCAACCGGTACAGGAACCGGGATAACCGGAGGTACTCCTTCTATGACCCCGGAGAGTACAACTCCAGGTAATCCTGCATCAGGTGGAACAAGCCATTTTCCGACGGCGGGTACTGCAACCGGTCCAGTTACACAGAGTGGTACGACAAGTCCAAAGAGTGGAACCACAACCGGTGGGATTACCCCGGGGAATACCTCTACATCGGGTAGCCTGTTGAACAGAACCGGACCCGGTATAAGTGGTGCAACCGGCAGTACGTCTGGAAGTGAGAGCCCAACGGGTGGTGCCTCCACGGGGGGTGTACGATAAAATGAGCCGAGGTCATAGGGGATATTTCCGAAAGTAACCCTTTTAAATTAATCGGGAAAATGGGTTTCTTTACCCGGCCCGTCTGGAGTTTGTCGGAGGATGGCCCGGGTCCTGGGTTTCAAGGAATTTATCCCCCGACAGGCTTCAGTCGAATGGGGAATAGGGAATGACCCCTGGTAGAGTTCTTAAAACTCCTGAGTTACCCTTGTTTGCATAGGGTATCCAGAGTGGCTCCCCACTTTTGTTGAACCCGCCTGGCTACTTCAGGGTCTTCTTCTAAGACTTTAGGATACCAGGGTTTGAGTCGACAATCAACGACCACAGGTCCTTCTATACCCAGATGAAATCGTACTTCCACTTTCCGTCCGTAAATATCTGCGGCTGGCTCAAAGCGTGTGAATACATGCCAGATGAAGTCTTCTGGAGATCGGACGGCTGCCCGGGCATCGTCTAATAGAAAAACCATCGCAAAGTCTTGAATGGCAGGCTCTTGAACCAAATCAAGAGCCAGATCGGGGCGGTGTTTAAATGAGGTTCCGGTTACACAAAGGACTCCGGGGCAGAAATATTCGGCATGGGTGAATTGTGGACTTTTAAAGGTCCCTCGCCACTGGGTTGGCAGAGTCCGTTTTTTTTCTCCAAGCCCCAATAAAATAGCTTTACTTCCTTCATTAATCCTGGGTCCTGTATAATCCAAAGTATCCTGAGATATGTTGGAAAGAATAAAAAGATCTTGTCGAAAATCGGCCCTTTCGAGGATCCGGGTGAAGAATTCTTTAAAGTTCTTGGGATCCACATTTTGATCGGTAACCAGCAAAAATTTGGTCAGGGACAATTGACCTTCCCCCAGGATTCGCAAGGCACTGGTAAAGGCCTCTTTATAGTAGCGGTTCTTGACTACTGCTCCGGCCAGAGAATGAACCCCGGACTCTTCATAAGCCCAAACCTTCATCACACCGGGCATTACTAAGGGAAAAAGTGGAGCTAAAAGTTCTTGTAAAAACTCTGCAATGTAGTGATCTTCCTGGGGAGGTCTGCCGACTACGGTAGCGGGATAAATGGCTCCCTTTCGATAATGGATCGATTTAATTTCCATGTAAGGATACTCATGGCAAAGGGAATAGTAACCATAGTGATCGCCGAAAGGTCCTTCAGGTCGTCTTTTCCCAGGGGGGATCCATCCTTGCAGGCAAAAGTCACTGTCCCAGACAATACGCCCGAAGGCTTTATCCGGTCTGCCTACTTCCAATTTCTGTCCCATTAATAAAGAAGCAAAGAGCAATTCGGGAATATCTTCCGGTAAGGGGGCTATGGCCGCAAGGGTCATGGCAGGGGGTCCCCCTATGAAGACATTAACCGGCAGGGGATTACCGGAGGTTTCCGCTTCATGATAGTGAAATCCACCCCCACGATGGATTTGAATATGCATACCTGCATGGGTCGCGTCAAACATTTGCATCCGATACATCCCCAGATTACTTTTTCCAGTGGAAGGACTTTCGGTATAAACCAGCGGCAGAGTAATAAAAGCCCCTCCATCCTCGGGCCAGCTTTTAATCTGAGGGAGTTGCATCAAATCCACCGGTTGGATAGAATTCTCAAAAACGGCTCCTCGTCGGCGGTTTTTCAGACCGATTCTCAAAACCTGCCCCCACACATTTCGTGTAGCCCATAGTTTCTTGGCCGTAGGTGGCATCAATTGGTGAATCATCTCGGCCAGCCTTTGAATAAATCGAAAGGGCCGTTCCCCAAAGGCCAATTCCAATCGTTGAGCAGAACCATATAGATTGGTTACAACGGGAAAAGGGGTTCCTTTAACCCGGGTATAGAGCACCGCAGGTCCTTTTCTTCGACAAACCTCACGCTGGATCTGGGCCAACTCCAGATGGGGGTCCACCTCATCTTCCAGAATCCATAGTTGGTTTTCTTTTTTAAGAAGTTCTATAAAGTCCCGGGTGCAGCGAAGTATTTTGTGATCCGACACGCTGGTATCACCTCCCTTATAAGGGTAAGCCATTCCCGTCGATCTGGCAAATTTAATTGTTGGCAGCCATGAGTAGTCCCCCGGGAAGGTAAAAAGAGGACCCCTTGTTGAGGAGTAATTTTTTCTTGAATCCAATCTTAATCCAGGTTAAAATTAAAATAAAATTAAAATTTGGTTGAAAGAGTTAGTCCTTTTTGAACCTTTAACTTCCAGGAGAATGGTATGAGCTTTCCAGATCTATCTTCCCTTACGGAACCCATCACTGAGCCAGAAATCCTCGAAAGTATTAAATCCCTTCCCACAGAGGATGACTTGCCCTATGATGATGGAGAACCCATGGAAACCGCACGGCATCGAGATCAGATGAACATTTTGATTGAATCCCTCAAGGTACATTGGTCAGATCGAAAAAATTACTATGTGGGGGGGAATATGTTTTTACATTATGACCCACAAAGTAAAAGGAAGTTTAGAGGACCCGATTTTTTCTTAGTACTGGATGTAGAAGACCGAGAGCGGAAGAGCTGGGTAGTGTGGCAGGAGGGAATGCGCTTTCCCGATGTAATCATAGAACTACTGTCTGATACTACGAGGCAGGAGGATAAAGGGGAGAAGAAAACCTTGTACGAGCGAGTGTTTCGGACAGGAGAGTATTATCTTTACGATCCGTTCTCTCAAGAGTTTTATGGGTATCATTTGCACGGTACACGATATGAAAAAGTGGAACCGGATGAGGAAGGAAAAATCTATTCCCCGACAACGGGACTCTATTTGGGTATACGAGGGGGATGGTTGCGTTGGATAAAGGAAGATGGGAGTGTGGTACCAACCCCTTGGGAACTGGCTCAACAGGAAAAGCAACGGGCTGAACAGGAAAGGCAGCGAGCTGAACAAGAAAGGCAGCGAGCTGAACAGGAAAAGCAGCGAGCTGAACAAGAAAGGCAGCGAGCTGAACAGGAAAAGCAACGGGCTGAACGAGCAGAACAATTACTTGAGGAATATCGACGTCGTTTTGGTAAGTTGGAATAATACCTTTTTCGGTGGATTTAGAAAAGGGCGGATTTTATACGGGAGGGAGTAAGGATAGGCCCCTTTTTAAAGATTTTCAATTAACACCGGTTCAATAGGATCCGCGAGGGTAAACCCAAAAATCTTGGAATAAAAGTAAAGCTCGGCCTCCAAAGCCCGTTTAATATTCTCCCCACGACGGAAGCCATGTTGTTCACCCGGGAAGGGGAGATAAGCTACCGGTAATCCTTTTGTGCGTATAGCTTCGAACATCCTCTCGGTCTGGTTGGGAGGAACTACTTTGTCCTCGAGCCCCTGGAAGAAAATAATGGGGCAGGAAAGACGGTCGGTAAAGTGAATGGGGGAGCGCTCCCGATAGAGATTTCGTTGCTCCGGGTAAGGGCCTATCAAGCTGTCCAGATAATGGGCTTCGAACTTGTGAGTCTCCTTCGCCAAAGCCTCTAAATCACTAACGCCATAATAGCTAGCACCGGCTTTGAAAAGGTTCCGGAAGGTCAACGCGCACAGCGTGGTGTACCCTCCTGCACTTCCCCCGTCGATGGCCAGACGATTTCCATCGACTTCACCGCGTTCCACCAAATAACGGGCTCCATTCACGCAATCATCCACATCCACAATACCCCATTGGCCGTTGAGCCGTTGCCGATAAGCCCGTCCATATCCGGTACTGCCTCCATAGTTCACATCCAGGACGGCAATTCCTCGACTGGTCCAGTATTGAATACCCAGATTGAGGGTCGTGGAGGTAGCCGCGGTTGGGCCTCCGTGGCTCTTAACGAGCAGGGGAGGTCGTTCATCGGCTGGAGCTCTGAAATCTCGATTTTTAGGTGCATAGAAGAAGGCATGGGCCGTCTGCCCCTGCTCCGTTGGGAACTCTATGGGTTGAGGAATGGATAAATAATCGGAATCTATTTCAATATTACTGGAACGGCGTAACACCTGGATCTGTTTAGTAGCTATCTCAAGCTGGACTATTGATGCCGGTTCGGTGGGGGACCCGGCGATAAATATTGCCTTACCCGGTACTGCTCGTAGACTGGCTATTTCTGTATAAGGAATTTCTAAAGGATTCAGTCGACAGGTTTCCAGGTCCAGGGTTGCCAGGTACCAGATCCCGTGTTGCGTATAGGTACAGATTATGCGGTGGGAGGACTCAAAGGCATAAGTGGATAGTCCAAAAACCCATTGGGGTCTTCCAAACTCAGTTTCCTTTTCATACAGGGGTTCGATATTTCCATCCCGCCAGCGGTAGAGGTTCCACCAACCGGTTCGGTCAGAGACAAAGTATAAGAGGCCATCTGGAGACCATTCGGGTTGAAAAATGGATTCTTCAATACCTCCGGCTACCCACTGGGTCCGGCCCAGCGAACCCTCCTCTCTCATCTCACCGACCCATAATTCAGTTCCATCCCATGGCATATTCGGATGATTCCAGGTGAGCCAGGCCAGACGAGATCCATCGGGACTGAGGCGAGGGGAGGCATAAAAATCATTTCCGGAAATCAGTACTTCACCGGGCCCCCCTTTCTCCAGATCCAGACTTACCAGAGTGGTTATGGGTTCACCGCCGGCTACCGTATGATCTTCTCGTACACAGATCATCCGTTTCCGGTAAGGGTCGATAACCCCATCGGCATAGTAAAAATTTGTGTCAGGGGTGAGCGGCTGCGGCGTTGAACCGGGAGTTTGGTGATAAACCCGTTGATCTGTGAAGTTTGAAAAATAAAGGGTTCCCCCTCTGACCCCAAAAGAACCGCCCCCATATTCATGGACCCGCGTGCGAGCATTGAATGGGGGAGGAATTACTTCCCTCATCTGCCCCTCCGGGGTATATTTCACAATAGCATTCCGTCCCCCTTCGGTCGGACGTGTTTCAATCCAGTAAATATCTTCCCCATCCAGAACGATCTGCTCTAGTCGCAGGGCTCCAGAGGCAACCAGATCTGCAGTGATGGGCGATTTCCAGGAACCATAAGGTGCTATTTGGGGATGAGCCATTTTACGGTGTTTAGCCTCCTTCTTCTACAACTTGTTTTTCCGCCACTACCGGATTTTCCAATAGACCCAGACCGGAGATTTCTATTCGCACGCGATCTCCAGGTTTCAAGAAAACAGGGGGCTTACGGGCCTGTCCAACTCCTGCCGGAGTACCGGTGGAAATTATGTCCCCAGGTTCTAAGGTCCAGATATTTGAAATGTAAGCGATTACATCCCAGATCTTAAAAACCTGTTGCCCGGTATTGGAATTCTGACGTAGCTCGTCGTTAACCCATAGCTTAATGGTTAAATTATGGGGATTGGGGATTTCATCTTTAGTTACCAGATAAGGTCCCATGGGTTTAAAGGTATCGGGAGTTTTACCGATCAGGAACTGGCTGGTCCGTCGCTGCCAATCTCGAGCTGAGACATCGTTGACAATGAGGTAACCGGCAATGTAATCCATAGCTTTTTCGGGAGGAATATGTTTACCCCGTTTACCGATTACTACTCCAAGCTCGGCTTCATAATCAGGTTCTTCACTCCCCATGGGAATAACGATGGCATCCCCAGGTCCGATGACCGCACTGGGATATACTCCGAAGAGTAAAGGAACCTTAGGAACTTCTTGTCCTGTCTCGGCGGCATGGTCCCGATAGTTAAGACCCAAATTGGTAATTTTGGATGGTCTGGGAATGGGGGCCTCTAGTTTTACCGACGCCAGATCCCGAAGAATGCCTTCTGCTTTTAGCTTTGAAGTAGATTCCTTTTGGACAAATGCCAGCGCTTCCCTGGCAGCCTCCAGGGATCTCTCGCCCCCCTGGAGAAATTCCAGCATAGTCGATGGAACAACAGCCACCGCCATAGCTTCAGGCCTGGGATCTCCCCGCTGTTGCAAAAGCGCTTGATAAGCCCGGTTAAGATCCACCACTTTATTATCATCCAGAAGAGCTCCTATCCGCATTTCTCCCTCAAAGGAGTAAGTCACAAGTTTTAAAGCTTCGGCTTTTGATGGAACAAACACCATAGAAAATAGGATGATTAGGGATAATAGGGGCATTTTTTTCATGTTATTTCCTCCTCTCTCTTATCTGTTCTTCTGGATTGGGTTTTACTGAATTTGAATTTTTTGCGATGTTAATAAATAAAATATCTTGTCTAAAGATAAAGAAAAGTATTTTTTTTATGTGAAGGGTAAAGTAGCTATGGTCCGAAGAATTTCTCTAAGAGGTGCTGTGGCGGCCTTAAAGAAAAATGATCCGATTCTCAGCCGGATTATCGAACAGGTAGGGAGATTTACTTTCTCACTTCAAGGTCCTTATTTTTTATCTTTGGCAAAAGCCATTATCTGGCAACAGATCAGTGGCAAAGCCGCCAGGGCCATCTTTAATCGCCTGTTAGAACTTTATGATGGTCGTGGTCTGGCACCTGAAGATATCCTCAATACCCCAGATGAACAACTCCGCTCTGCAGGTTTATCCAGACAGAAAACTGTCTACCTGAAAGATCTGGCCCTTAAATTTAAGGATGGAACTCTTTCCCTGGAGAAGTGGCGTCAAATGTCCGATGAAGAGATCATCCAAAATTTAATTCAGGTCAAAGGAATTGGTCGATGGACTGCTGAGATGTTTCTTATTTTCAGTCTGGGTCGACTGGATGTACTTCCTGTGGATGATTTGGGATTGCGGAAAGCCATTCAGAAGGCCTATCAACTCGAGGAACTTCCACGGGCTCATGTTATTCGGAACCTGGCCGAACCCTGGAGGCCTTATCGAACTGTGGCCACGCTTTATTTATGGAAAAGCCTGGAGGGTCCGGAGGGGGGTCAAATATGAGGTTAAAAGATCAGATTACCCTTATAACCGGGGGAGGCCGGGGGATTGGAAAAGCCCTGGCTTTAGCCTTTGCCAGAGAAGGAAGTCATGTAATTTTGGTAGCCCGAACCGAATCTGAAATCCTGGCAACCGCCTCGGAAGTTCAACAACAGGGTCGGAAGGCCCTTCCTCTTAAAGTCGATGTTTCTCGGGAAGAGGAAGTTCGGGAGATGATGCAAAAATCGATGGAAACCTTTGGACGGATCGATACGTTGATCAATAATGCAGGGGTCTTGACTCCGCGAGTTCCTCTGGTAGAAGTCTCAACCCAGGACTGGAATCTCACATTGGATGTAAACCTCAAAGGAACCTTTCTCTGCTGTCGGGAAGTTCTCCCCATTATGATGAAACAGCGTACCGGGAGTATCATCAATCTCTCTTCCGGTGTGGTTCATCGGGTCGCTACCCACTGGGGTCCTTATGCGATCTCCAAAGTCGCCGTTGAGTATTTAACAAAGGTTCTGGCCGAAGAGGTCAGAGCCTATGGAATCCGGGTGAATTCTGTAAATCCCGGAAAAGCCGCTACCCGAATGCGCGCCCTGGCTTATCCAGAAGAAGATCCGACTACCTTACCAAAGCCTGAAGATATTACGGAGGTTTTTGTTTATCTGGCTTCCCCAGAAGCTAAAGAAGTTACCGGCCAGTCTCTGGATGCCCGACAGTGGAAGCCATCCCATTGAGTTGAACCTGAAAGCCTTCCTACCAGAAGAAATAAAAACGAACCTTCACGCTTTAAGACCCTGGATTTTCAGGATTCCTAATAGAGCCATTCCCTGTGAGATGGTTCTATATAAGACTAATTTGTTGAGGATTATGGGAATGATTTTAAGGGATAAATCAGGTGTTACAACCTTTGGAGAATTCAACAAGTCAACCTGAACAGTTTCTAAGTTGGGCAGGTTAGCGGGAGAGGTTCAGGAGTGCTTTGAGAGAATTCCTTAATATGGATACCTGTTCCGGAGTCAGTCGAGCTTTTACCTGCTCATCCAGCTCGTTTAAAACCTCTTCGGCTACAGCCTTAAAACGGCGGCTACGAGCCGTCAGGTAAATACGAAAGGCTCGGGCATCTTCCGGGTCTCGCCTACGTATGACAAGTCCTTTTTGTTCCATGGCCTTTATGAGGGTCGTCATGGTTTGTTTACTAAGTCGGGCTCGCCTTGCAAGTTCCCCCATCTGTAAGCCATTTTCTTCAAAAAGTAGAATCAAAATAGAACCATAAGCGGGGCGTACATCGGGATAGTTAGCCCGACAAAAACCTTCGTATAACAACTCATTCCATCGCTGGGAAGCTCTCGCCAATAAAAATCCCAGGTTTTCTCGTGTTCCATGAACATTCTTTTTTCCCATGATGATATACAACCTATTTAAATTTAAACAGATCATTAAAGTTTTTAAAAATATTGCCTTTCAAATTAATTGAAGTTACACTAAATTCGCAAGGGTAATTTTTATCTGTTAGGAGGAGGGATTTAGGGTGGAAGGAAAAGAGGACCATCGAAGAGGGTCATGGTTCATCTTAATCATGGAGGTGATCTTATTAACAGAGTTCTTGGGAAATTCTGGAACTCTAAGTCAGGAGGTAAAAAACATGGAACAAAAAGAAGAAAAACACACGAATCGATTAATACACGAGAAGAGTCCTTATTTATTGCAGCATGCCCATAACCCGGTGGACTGGTATCCCTGGGGGGAAGAGGCTTTTGAGAAGGCACGGAGGGAAGATAAGCCAATTTTTCTCTCTATCGGTTATTCCACCTGTCACTGGTGTCATGTCATGGAACGTGAGTCTTTTGAAGACCCGGAAGTAGCCCGATTAATGAATGAAGTATTTGTTTCCATCAAAGTAGATCGGGAGGAGAGACCGGATATAGACAATATTTACATGACCGTCTGTCAGCTGATGACCCAGAGTGGAGGGTGGCCTTTGACCATCATTATGACCCCGGATAAAAAGCCCTTTTTCGCCGGGACTTATTTTCCTAAAGAGAGTCGGTACGGTCGAATTGGCATGTTGGATTTGATACCCCGCATTCATGAGATCTGGTTGACTCGCCGCGATGAGGCTCTAGATGCAGCCAACAAACTCACCTTGGCGCTTCAGGAGATCTCCCATACCGTACCGGGTGAAGATTTGACCGGGTCAATCTTAAAATCGGCTTACGATCAACTGGCCAGGTATTTTGATGAACAACATGGAGGCTTCGGGGGGGCGCCCAAGTTTCCGACTCCCCACAAGATTTTTTTCTTGCTGCGTTATTGGAAACGCACAGGGAATGCTACAGCGTTGAAGATGGTAGAAAAAACACTTCAAGGAATGCGATTGGGAGGCATGTATGACCATATCGGATTTGGGTTCCATCGCTATTCCACCGATGCTAGATGGCTTCTGCCCCACTTTGAAAAGATGCTTTACGATCAAGCCTTACTGGCTATGGCCTATATAGAAGCTTATCAGGCGACAGGGAAAGAAGACTATGCCAGAACCGCTCGGGAAGTGTTTACCTATGTTCTGAGGGATATGACTTCGCCCGAGGGGGGATTTTATTCGGCTGAAGATGCCGACAGTGAAGGTGAAGAAGGAAAGTTTTACCTCTGGTCGGTGGAGGAAATTCGACGGTTGTTCGATCCCGGAGAGGCGGATCTCATTTTGAAGATTTATAATTTTGAAAGGGAGGGTAATTTTATCGAGCAGGCCACAGGCCATACCACAGGAACGAATATCCTATACCTCAAGAAACCCCTTGCCGAGTTAGCCCACGACTTAAAGATACCTGAGCAAGACCTTCACAGACGCCTGGAAGCTGCCCGGCAAAAACTTTTTGCAGTTCGGGAGAAACGGATTCATCCCCATAAAGACGACAAGATCCTGACCGACTGGAACGGACTCATGATTGCAGCCCTGGCAAAAGGAGCCCAGGTCCTTGATGAACCGGCGTATGCCGAAGCTGCCCGGCGGGCCGTAGATTTTATCTTTGGGCATCTCCGCAACCCGGAAGGACGTCTTCTCCATCGTTATCGCCATGGTCAAGCCGGATTACCGGCCAATGTGGATGATTACGCATTCTTGATCTGGGGATTGCTCGAGCTTTATGAAGCAACTTTCCAGGTCCCTTATTTACAGGCTGCTCTGGATCTGAATGCCGATTTGATTAAATACTTTTGGGATGAAAGGAATGGAGGATTTTACTTTACGGCCCATGATGGTGAAAATCTACTGATCCGCCCCAAAGAAATTTATGATGGCGCGGTCCCTTCGGGTAACTCGGTAGCCATGTTAAACCTGCTCCGTCTGGGGCGTATCACAGCGAATCCGGATCTTGAAGCGAAGGCTGCAAAAATCGGGCGTGTCTTCTCTGCCAATGTCAAAGAATCTCCCATAGCCCATACGCAACTCCTGGTGGCTTTGGATTTTGCAATAGGACCTTCCTATGAGGTCGTCATGGTCGGCAATTCCCAGGCTGAAGACACAAAAGTTATGCTTCAGGCCCTGAGAAGGCAATTTATCCCCAATAAAGTCGTTCTCTTCCGTCCCAGTGAACCGGAAACCCCGGAAATCACCCGTCTGGCCGAGTTTACCCAAAATCAGTCTGGCCTGAACGGAAAAGCAACGGCCTATGTTTGTCTAAATTACCATTGCGAGCTTCCCACAACGGACGTAAATAAAATGTTGGAACTGCTGGGTATAAGAGACTAAATAGATAGATGACAGCACCCGTCGTTGTAATAACTTTTTCATTCAAACGACTAATTTATAAAGGAGAGTTATTTACTTAAAGTCGAGGATCGGAATCCTTTTGAGAGTGCAGGCCTCCTGCCTGCTAAGATTATCTACTTAAAGTTGAGGATCTCAAAATCTTCTCCTGAAGACTTCAAAGCCAGTGGATGGTCTGACATTCTTAATATAAACCGTCAGATATGACAGGAATAAGGAGAAAAGGTCTCTAAGATCTTTTCCACCTTATCCCTGTAAAAATTAAAGGTAAATTATGAGATTGAATCTAAAACAAGTCATATCCGGGGTCATGGTGGTTCTCTGGATTTTCACGGCGACCTTAGTTCTGGCTGCAGAGGAAAAACAGGCTATTACAGGGCATATTTATTGTGTATTGCCGACGGCCGATGGAGTAAAACTCGAGCCAGGAGTTTGCCCGGGTGGGGATCATCCCCACGTGGTTAAAACCCAGGATGGTAAGTTGGTTCTTCTACAGGAATCTCCTCTTCTAAAAGATATTCCGAGACTTTCAGCCGAGGAAAAGAAGAATGTAACCATCGAGGGTAAGATGGTAGGAACTACGACTTTCTCTGCAGAAGCTGTTAAATGGCCCTGGCTTAATAAGTAAGCTGAATCTGGCCTGGCACCAAAAAGCCTGAACAAAGCTCAAATGAACTCTGTTCAGGCTTTTTCATTTTTGAAGAATTTCTTAGACCAAATTCATTTTGAAATTATCCCCAGAGGGCAAGGGTACGTTGCAACATGCCTCTATGCTCAGATCGAATTTCAATGGGAAGTTGGTATTACAAGAAATCCACGAGAACAGAGTTATTTTAAAACTTTTCTGAAATTTACATGGGTATAAAAGTTCTCTATCCCACCGAGCCCGGTAGGAGCTCGGCTAAAAACTTCCTGTTTACTACCCGATAGGCAGGCCTGTTATGGATCCGATAGACCTCCGAATGATGATAAACGGGAACCTGTCCGGTATCTCGCCAGGTTTGTTGAATTCCTTCAAGAAAACCCTCCAGAACCTTAAACGGAAAGGCGTAAATAATCCCTTTGATTTGAATAGTGTGGTTCTGATTAAGCTGAAGAAAGGTCTCTAAGAGAGTAAAAAAGTGTTCTGGAGATCCTTGAGAACTACGGGCTGATTCCACACAAATCTGAAAAAGTTTCTCTCTGGCAACCGGATCCTTACCGATCCGGGCCTTATAAGGACGGAAATTGATTCGGAGGGTCTGGCCATCTATAGAGACTATTTCTCTCAGAGGTTCTTCTTCCTCGGGGATAGCTTCCTCAAATTCCTTTTTAAACCAGGCTCGGGCCTGATCTACATCCCCAATAAGATGACCCATTCCAAACTCTCCTTGATGAAGGCATTTGTAAATATCTTGAACCGTACAGATTTTCGGCTCAACGACCGGAATCGGATCAGAGCCCGAAATAGAAACGTTTTGGGTTTGAAATCGGGCTTCATGCCATTGATATTGCCGGGCAATGATTTTCCTTAACATGACAGGGTTCATAAGTCATCATTTTGCCAAATCAGTATGGAAACAGGATCTCTCTGAGCAGCTTATTACTCTGAGTGGGAAGTCAGAGAGCGGGGGGTCTTGAGTTTAGGAGAGGCGAAACAGGGTTTCGCCTTATAATTCTAAATTAATTCCTTCCCTTCCTGCCTGTCAGGTGGACGGGTTACTGTAAAACTTCTGGATTTACGAGATTGGGAGGTCTTTTCCCTGTAACGCCTGCAACCAGGTTTTCTGCGGCCATGACGGCCATTTTTGTCCTGGTTTCTACAGAAGCGCTGGCAATGTGAGGAGCCAGAACCACATTATCCAGAGGAATTAAACCCGGATGAATCTCAGGTTCCTTCTCATAAACATCTAAAGCCGCACCGGCAATTCGCCTGGTTCTTAAAGCCTCTACCAGGGCTGCTTCATCCACCACAGGTCCTCGTGAGGCGTTGATCAGGAAAGCTGTGGGTTTCATAAGGTTAAATTCTCGGGTGGATATGAAGTGGGTAGTCTCAGGGAATAAAGGGACATGTAATGTCACAAAATCAGATTCCCTCAGAAGGGTATCCTTATCCACAAAGGTGGCTTTGTAACGTTCTTCGATTTCCGGTTTGGCTCTTACAACATCATAGTAAAGGATCCGCATATCGAATCCCTGGGCCCGTTTGGCAACCACCTGTCCGATTCTTCCTAATCCGATAATACCTAAGGTTTTTCCATAAACATCTGCACCCAGGAATAATTGAAGCCCCCATTCTTTATAAAGACCTGCCCGGGTAAACTTATCTGCTTCGACGACCCGACGGGCAACGGCCAGAAGTAAAGCCCACGTAAAATCACCGGTTGTATTATCCAAAACCCCGGGTGTATTGGTAACCATAATTTTTCTTTGAGTGGCGGCCTTAACATCAATATTGTTATATCCAACGGCAACATTGGCTACAATTTTAAGCGTGGGACTGGAGTTTAAAACCTCGGCATCGATGGTATCTGTTAAAAGGCAAAGAAGGCCCTCTTTATCGCGGATTTTATCGATTAACTCCTGTTTACTCAATCGAACATCGGCGGTATTAAGCTCCATGTCACAGTTCTGTTTGATGATATCCAGGGCACTCTGCGGAAGCATTCTAGAGACAAACACTTTAGGTTTCATGAGTTTTCTCCGTTGTCCATTGTCCATAGTGTATCCCTATCCATATGGACAACAGATAACGGACGGCTAATTAACCATCTATCTATAGGGGCCAACGATTGTTGAGAACAACGAACATCAAACAAGTTGCTACTTATAGATCGGGAAGGTCAGAACAAAGGTTGTTCCTTTCCCTTCCGTACTGGTCACAGAGATGTCTCCTCCATGATCTTTAATAATTCTCTGACTGATATTCAATCCCAGGCCGGTTCCTTTTCCAGCTTCCTTAGTGGTAAAGAAGGGTTCAAAAATGTGATTTTTTATATGGGGTGGCATGCCAATCCCTGTATCCGAGACTAAAACCTCTACCTTATCGGGCTTTTTAAAGCGACTGACCACTTTGATTTCTCCACCTCCCTTTTGATCCAGGGCATCCCGGGCATTTACAATTAAGTTGATAATGACCTGCTCCAATTGATTGGCATCGGCCTTAATTTGAGGGAGGTCTTGAGCCAGCTCCTTGATAACCTCAATATTGTGAGCTTTCAGTTGTTGATTAAGTAAAGTAAAGGCATTTTCAATGATTTGATTGATGGAGAGGGGTTCCTTCATTCCGGTGGATCCTCTGGAAAAATCCCTCAGATGTTGGATGATCTTCATCATTCGAGTGGTTTGCCCTTCAATTCTTTTAAGGGAGTCTTTTAATTCGGGATCATTCTGATGGTTAGAGAGAAGAATCTGGGTGTAGCCCCGGATGACCATAAGGGGTTGATTCAGCTCGTGGGCAACTCCTGCCGCTAAAGTTCCGATCACAATCAGCTTTTCAGATTGGATCAACTGTTTTTCCATGGCTTTTTGGGAAGTTAATTCCTGAATAAGTTTGAGGAGGGATAGCGGTTTTCCCTCGTCATCCCGTATGACCTGGAGGGCTACAGAGACAGGAGATTCTGTTTTATCTTTTCTAAGAACCACAAGGTCACCCTGCCAGCTATCTTTAGTTAAGATCTCTTGAATTTTTGGCAAGTTCTTTCGAGATTCCTTGGAGTAAAGGAAAGTTATTTTTTTTCTTTTCAATTCCTCCTGGTTGTAACCCCAAAGTCTCTCCAGGGCCGGATTGGCCCATTTTATCGTTCCGCTCAGGTTCAAAAGGGCTACAGGGTATTGAAGGTATGAAAGGACGCGGAGAAGTTCCTTAGTTTGATAGATGTCTCCGTTCTGTTGAATTTTATCGCCCACGTCAGGGGATTAAAGAAGGGAAGAATAAAGAGATCGGAGAGTCAGAAAGATCGATTTTTAGAATCTCCTTTCCCCCATTCCTCCGTTCTCCCACACCTCTTCCATCAGATAGATTGACCTCCATCAATAAAGATAGTTTCTCCGGTCATAAAATCGGATGCTTCGGAAGCCAGGTATACCACCAGGGGTCCAAGTTCTTCAGGTTGTCCCACCCGGCGAAGGGGAATTTTAGAGAGAATGGCTTCCCGAATTTTTTCATTATCTAAACCAGGTGCAGACATAGAAGTATAGAAATAACCCGGGGCAATGGCATTGACTCGAATGTTATATTTAACCCATTCTGCGGCCATGCATCGGGTGAGGTTAATCACAGCGGCTTTACTGGCTGCATAAGCCGATAGGGTCGTAACACCTCGAACCCCGGCAACGGAAGCCATATTGATAACTTTTCCCTGCCTTCGCTCGGCCATGTGCTTTCCGACCGTTTTAGATACAATGAAAACCCCGGTTAAATTGGTCTGAATAACCTGATTCCATTCCTCCAGGGTAAGATCTAACAGAGGTTTAACCACCGCAACTCCCGAATTATTGACCAGAATATCGATCTTCCCAAATTCTTTCAGGGTTATCTGGACGGCCTTTTCTACCTGCTGAATCTGGAGGATATCGGTTGGGATTGCCAGGGCCTTCCTTCCCATTTTCCGAATGGAATCAGCAGTTTCTTCAATTTCTTGAACCGTTCGACTTACAACAACTACGTCGGCCCCTGCCTCTGCCAGCGCTTGAGCCATAGCCCTTCCCAAACCCCGCCCACCTCCTGTGACCAGGGCAACTTTTCCATCTAGTTTTAGCTTGTCGTAGACCAACTCTGTCCTTCGTCTCGGATGGGGAGATAGAAGGGAGGGCCGATACTTCACTCTACTCCCCCCCCCCACACTTCCCACCTTGAATAAAAATCAAAAGGTAAACGCAACCCCTCCACTAATCCGAATCAGGTTCAGGGTATTTAAATCTTCAGGTGTCGTTCGATAATCTCGGATATCTGCCCGAAGAAGAAAAGTATCGGTCAAAAATACTTTGAAACCACCTCCAAAGTTGAGTGCAAAGTCGGATTCATTGATGAACTGGGTCGAATCGATGGTTTCGCTACTGAAGTCGGCAATTCCAATTCCAGCCGTTACAAAGGGAACAAAGCGACCATTCAGTAGATGTACAACGGCGTTGGCATTGAAGAAACGAATGTCCATGTCGAAGAGCTTACCTAAATCCGAAGCTTCCACGGATACATTGGGGATAAGGGCCAGATCCAGTTCTGTACCCAACCAGGTTGTAAAATGAAAGGTATATTCAAACCCCAGGAAGAAGCCGTCTTTTACTTGAGTCTCAAAGGGTAAAACTTGACTTTCATCCTGAGGTGTGGTCGGATCATCTGGAAAAGATACTAAAACCGAGCCAAGATCATCTCCTCGAAGGACGCCTAAACTTAACCCCAGTTCTGAAGTCCCTGCTTTAATTTCTGCCAAGGCCGGTAAAGCAAAAAAGGTGATACTTAACAACAGGACAACAAAAAGAATCCAATTTTTATCCACGGTCTATGGTCCGCTATCCGTTGTTCGCGGTCCCTAACAGATCCTAACGAACTACAGACAACAAACACGGGGCGATGTTTACTTACCCTGTAAAGTTCGAATTCTCGTCTCTATCCCACCCCGGATATTAGTCCTGGTCGGAGATGGGGTAGTCCTGATGATGATATAAGTATTCGAAGGTACCGGTTGAAGAGCTGATCCGTATCCGTAATTGTAATTAAAGATCCCAAAAGGAGGATAGCCTAAGGTTGAGGACCCTATAGAATAGGAACTTCCCCCACCGACTCCCAGATCCTGAACAAGGACTTTTCGTTCTTGCTGGGTTGCATACTCGATACTGGATACTACAAAGTCGCGTTCTTCCAGAGTGACATTTTCTTTACTCAAAATAGCTATGGCCCGTCGGACGAGATCGGTGAACTTGCCGGTTGAAATGAGCTCGGTGTATTCTTTCCACTCTGCTAAGGCTTTCTGATCTTCTCCTTTTTTAAGGTAAGTTAAACCCAGATAGAGACGGGCTTGTTCATCATCCGGGTCTAATTCTTTGGCCCGAGTAAGCTTCTCTAAGGCTTTTTCATACTTCCCTTGCTGGTAATATGCAATTCCGGAACCCACCAGGGCTTTAACATCTTTGGGATTATCGGTTAGAATCGAATCGAAAGTTTTTATGGCCTGGTCATAATCTCCAGAAACCAGGTAATCTTCTCCTGTTTCCAAAAAAACCGTTCGTGAATTCGGACCAAGGACGGCCCCACAACCCGTCAGTAAAGCTACCGCAAAGAGTAGCAGGAGGATTGAAAGGTATTTGTTTTCAAACCATTTTAACATAGACTCTTTTGTCTCCTGTTGATTACCTGTTGTCCCTTGTTATTTTAGTTAGTTTTTAGCCAGGACTTCTCCCAACGAATTTCTAACAACGGACAACGGATAACCCACAGAGGACAATTTTTTAATAGCATAGGGAATTTGTTCCATCACATCCCCGGCAATTAGACCGGGTTCTCCTTTATCTTGTGCGGCCAGATCCCCCGCCAGGCCGTGAAGATAAACCCCTACTTTTAGGGCGTCTAAAATGGGTAGCCCCTGGGCGATTAACCCGGCCAAAATTCCGGTGAGCACATCTCCGGTTCCTCCTGTCGCCATTCCCGGGTTACCGGTTAAATTAATAAAAACTTCTCCATTTGGATCGCAGATAATCGTCCGGGCTCCCTTCAAAACTACATAGATTCCATATTTCTTAGCTGTTTCTTGGGCCACTTCAATTCGTCGGGATTGAATGTTTTTCTCTCCCAGAAATCGGGCCATCTCTCCAGGATGAGGGGTGATAACCACCGGAGCCTGGGCCTGGAGTAAAATCTCAGGTTTTCGGGCTAAGGCATTGATTCCATCGGCGTCAATTACCAGAGGTTGATGGGAGTTCTGAACGAGATCGTAAACCAACTCCAGGGTCTCAGGATGGGTTGAAAGCCCGGGGCCCAAGGCGATGACATTTTTTCCTGCCGATAGAGGGGCTCGACCCTCTGCGCCCATCAAGATCCAATCAGCAGCTTTATGGCTAAAGGTTCCTTCAGAGGTCTCCGGCAAAGGTACGGTCATCACTTCGAAGGACGCTGCTTCCAAGAAATCGTTCAGGCTTTCAGGTAAACCTAAAGTGACCAAACCGGCTCCCACCCGAAGAGCACTCCGCGAGCTCATCAAGGCCGCTCCCGTCTTCCCCCTGGAACCTGCTATGACCAGTACATGCCCATAGGTTCCTTTATGGGAGTTGGCCGGACGATTAATTACCTGACTACCCGCTAAAGCAGCCTGTATATCCTGGGCTTCTAGGAGATTAACTTTGATACCGGCCTCTGAAATCACCTTCTCAGGAATTCCGATGGGAATTACCTTGAGTTCTCCGACGAACTCTGCCGCAGGGTAGAGGATGAGACCTCGCTTTGGCAATCCGAAGGTTACTGTCAGATCCGCCCGGATACAGCTTCCCGGTATCTCTCCCGTATCTGAGCTCAGTCCCGAGGGGATATCCACGGCTACAACGGGTTTTTGCAGGCTATTGATCAATTCTATAACATCCCTATAAAACCCGGCAACTCCTGCCGTTAAACCTGTTCCTAAAATTGCATCCACAATAAGATCCGATCTCAGGAGAATTTCCTTAACTCTGGAAAAACTCTCCGGGTCAGGTGCCTCCAGAATAGGAATTCCCATGCGGTCTGCGATGTCTAGATTGATCCGGGCATCCCCCTGAACCTTGGATTTCTCGGTCAAAAGAGCAACTTCTGTGATAACCCCTTGATTAACCAGATGTCGAGCCACAACAAAGCCGTCTCCTCCATTTTTTCCTTTTCCACACACCACTCCTACCCGCTTCCCCAACAGGGGTCCATACTTCTCCAACAGGATACGGGCCGTACCGGCGCCCGCATTTTCCATAAGAACTACTCCCGGAATCCCATACTCGTAAATGGCCCTCCGATCAATATCCCGGATTTCTTCGGCTGTAGCTACTTTCATGGCTAAAAGAATTCTATCACTCATCAAACGAGACGTTTAACCTACTTACCAGAAACCACCTAAAACTTTCAGAAATTATTTCAATTATCTCATCAACCCCGGAAACCTTAAGATCTTGGGGTTTTATACCCATTTGCCTTTCATGGGACAGGGATACAATCCTTCTCTACAGGCAGGTTTCAAACCTGCCTCTACGTGAGATATTAAAGGCAAATTGGCATTAGAAAATATTTTTAAGTAATTTCTCAGGTTTTATGCATGACCCTTTCGGCCAGGTAATAAAAATCTAGTTTCCCGGGTTTTACCCGGTGGTCCTTCGTCCACTGGAAGCTATCGGATTTGGTATAAAACATGTCCGTTCTCCCGGATCTCTTCCAGCTTATCCTCAGAAGCCAGGAGCACCAGGTGCGCTAAGGTTTCGGCGAAAGCCATCCAGTTTTCAAAGTGTGTGGAGCGAACCCCAAAAAGAGCCGTGGAAATTTCGTAGGCAGACTTTCGCTCTTTTCCCAGGATATGGAGAATGGCTTCCTTTCTCTGGTTATGGTGTACCATAAGCTCCTGAACCCGCTCTTTAAATTGTCGAATAAGAGGTCCATGGGATGGAAAAGCCAGCTTAACGTCTAATCCCATGACCTTCTTTAGAGAATCTAAATAGTGCGCCAAGGGATTTGCCAGGGTGGATCGCGAGTTTAGACCAACGTGGGGCGTAATCTTTATCAAAACATGATCTCCACAAAAAAGCCACTTCCGCTCAGGCTGGTAAAGACAGACATGTCCGGGCGTGTGCCCAGGTGTCCAAATAGCCTCGAATCGAAGATCCCCCAACCATATCTCCATCCCATCTTCGATACGCTCATCGATTTTAAGGGGCGAAATGAGAGATTTTAGATAGGGAAATATTTGTTGCATTTCTTCGAATTTTTCCGTAGGGAGTCCGCGTTCAATATAGAAACAGGGATCATGCACTTGTTCCGGGGGTATTTCCAGAAATGCCTCCACGGCTTCGGCTTCTCCGGATTGCATGATAAGGGAAGCTCCAGAGACCTCTTTAATTCGTCCGGCTAAGCCGCAATGATCAGAATGATAGTGGGTCATGAAGACCGAATGGACATCGGTTAACTGGATACCGGCTTCGAGGATACTTTTCTCTAAAGCCTCAAAACATTCCTGGGTATTAATTCCGCAGTCTATTAAACCATAACCTTCTCGTCCTTTAATTAGGTAAGCATGGACTTCCCGAAGGCGAAAAGGAAGAGGTAATGTCAACTGATAAACATCCCGAGTTATCTCTAGCAGCATGTAACCTCCACTTGAATAAAGTGTTACAATAACCTGGTCTCGATCAAATCAATATCCCTAATTTTAAAGTATCTCATCTTTCGTCAAGGGATGTCAAGAACAAAATAGGACTTTATCCGCGTATTTAGCCCAGGTTATTCCTTTGAGTCGGCCTATAAGAACCGGTCTTTTAGAGTGGAACTCAACGCGTTCAGCCCTTCCCCGACTACCGGTTTACAAAGGTAGTTACAACCCGATCACCCAGGCTGGGTTTTCCGGCCATATCCCAAGGTGCAGACCCCTGGTCCTTCCTGCTATTACCTAGAAAGCCTTTAGTCAATTAAAGAGAAAACTTTATCAAGAAGATTGGTTAAAAACCGCTAACGGAAGTGTATCCAAGAATCTATCCAGTTCCGCTCGGGTTATTTCATCGATGGGAGTGGCAGGTCTTCGAACATAATCGGATTGGAAAATTCCTCCCTTGTGGAGAATGATTTTCTGAACCTGGATGAGAACATCCAAAGAAGCCAGTTGGAAGACTAACAGGGGTAGATATTTGTGGAAAAGAGCTTCCGCTTCTCGTTCCTGACCTTTTTTAAAGAAGTTGTAAATCTGGACGAAAACCTCCGGAAAGGCACATCCCGGAAGGCTTCCACACATCCCTCGTTTGAGTTCTTCCAAGAAGTACAGGCCTCCATAGCCTCCGAATACTTTTACAGCGTCCCCGCCCAATTCAATAATCCTGGACATTTTAAGACCGGTTGGAGGGGCTTCTACTTTTACATACTTCACCTTTTCAATCTCCTTCATCATGCGAACCAGCAGGGAAGGGGGTAAGGTAATCCCGGTCCAGGTTGGAGCATCCTGAATCATAATAGGGATACCAACGGCATCTGAAACTGCCTGATAATAGTCGAAAATCCCCTCGGCATCCGGTTTGATCAGAGAAGGAGGAGTCAGCATAAGCCCCTGAGTCCCCAGGTCTTCCATGGTCTTACTCCGTTGAACGGCGGCTTCCGTACCGGTATGCTCTGCCCCTGCAAGGATAGGTATCCGTCCCTTCACCTGATCTACCACGACCTGTAAAATGATTTTTCGTTCCTCATCGGTGAGTTTATAAACCTCACTGGCCAATCCGAAAATAACCACGCCATGAACCCCACATCGGATCTGAAACTCAATGAGTCGCCGCAGGCTTTCTTCATCAAACCGACCCTTCTCATCAAAGGGAATGGCCAGAACCGGAAAAATTCCTTCAAAATTTGAATTCATAATCCCGACACTCCTAAGATTTTAAGGTTACTGATGGATTTTAAGAGCCTAAGATCTGCTCCGATCTTTATGCGTAAGCCCTACCCGGTTTATCCTTCTATAAAGCCTTGAAAGAACGCGCTGCTAAAACCTCATGTACCCTCCCAAGGCCGTTAAGTTAATGACTGAGGCCCCATGGGAGCGGATGGATAGTACTTAAACTGCTTCTTCCTTAGCCGTCAAGCCATTTTCCAAAAATTTTAAATAAAAATCCTTGACAAAATAAAGGAAGAGATTCTACTCTTGATTAAGAGCAGAGCTGAAAGAGATGAATTCTAAAGGTTTTTATCCCTTCCTTATCAGACCAGGAGGGGGATTTTTTATCTATTTTATCAAGATCTAAATAAGATGACCGGTTTAATCCGATTACAAACCCTTTTACTTAGCCTTCTGGATGGGCTCCTCCTTCTTAAGAAGCCCATCGCATGTAGAGGGGCGTAATCGGTGTAACCCTTAACTCTCCTACATGCCATGGGCTAAAAACCCATGGCATTTTTTTTGGCCATGGTTCAACAAAGTTGTCCATGGCTTTTTTATTTTCAGGAGTCGGAAGACCGGAATCAGGAGTCCAAAAAAATATTGACTTCTGACCTCTGGGTTCTGACTTTTATTAGTCAGAGATGAGCAAATTTATCATGATTTTTGACACCACTTTGCGGGATGGGGAACAGGTACCTGGAGCCAAATTAAACGCAGAACAAAAACTGGAGATAGCCCGTCAATTAGTTCGATTAAATGTAGATGTTATCGAAGCAGGTTTTCCTGCTTCTTCTCCGGGCGATTTAGAAGCAGTTAAGCGTATCGCCCGGGAAATTAAGGGCCCCGTGATTACCGGACTTGCCAGGACGATTCAAAAAGATATAGATGCCTTATGGGAAGCCATACGCTTTGCGGAAAGACCCAGGATTCATATGGTGTTAGGTACTTCGGATATCCATGTAGATAAAAAACTCAGGAAAAATAGGGAACAGTGTTTGGAGATGGGAGTTGAGGCGGTCAAATACGCCAAGAAATTTACCGAAGATGTGGAATACTCCACCGAAGATGCCTCTCGAAGTGATCCAGACTATCTCTGCCGGGTTATCGAAGCTGTTATCAAAGCAGGTGCAACCGTGGTTAATATCCCCGATACGGTTGGCTATGCAGTACCTGCACAGTTTGGGGAATTGATTCGGCAAATCCGGGAGCGTGTACCGGTCACCGATAGGGTTACTTTAAGTGTTCATTGCCATAACGATTTGGGTCTTGCCACGATTAATACTCTTACCGCCATTGAGAATGGAGCCACTCAGGTTGAGGTAACCGTCAATGGGATTGGGGAACGTGCGGGAAATACCTCTCTGGAAGAAGTTGTCATGGCGCTTTATACCCGAAAAGATTATTTTGATGCGGAAACTCGCATCCGTACTCAGGAGATTTACGCAACCAGTCAGCTTGTAAGCCGATTGATGAATATTCCTGTACAACCCAACAAGGCGATTGTCGGGGCCAATGCCTTCGCCCACTCTTCCGGTATCCATCAAGATGGGATTCTAAAGGATCGGAAAACCTATGAGATTATCCCCCCGGAGGTCGTGGGAGCTCCTGCCCACAAAATCATCCTGACAGCCCGCTCAGGGCGGCATGCTCTCCGTTTTCGAATGCGAGAATTGGGATATATCTTCACCGATGAGGTATTTGAAAAAGTCCATATGAAGTTTCTGGAAGTAGCCGATTCGAAAAAGGAGGTTGTCGATGAGGATTTGAGGAGAATTGCTCAGGCGTTTAGATTGGAATAACCCCTACCCTCACCCCCAACTTCCTCTCCCGAAGCTTCGGGAGAGGAAGTTGGGGAGTTAATCTGGAGATTTGCCAGTTTCCCTCTCCCCAGCGTGGAAGAGGGACCCCCTTCCTGATCTTCCCCCGCTCTGCAGGGGAAGGGACTTGGAAGCAAAGTTCCCTCCCCTGTGAAACGAGGGAGGGAAAGGTAATAGGCTATACTTTGGTAATTTTTGATCGGGTTTTAAAAGGTCACGGAATTTATAAAACCGCGATGTATCCGAAGCACCCAAAGGGCTTTGTGTGCTTTGTGATTAAGATTGACATCTCGGCTCTATAGGATATGACAACTCAATGGAATGCGGCCCTTTACGACAGTAAATATTCTTTCGTTTCCAGGTTTGCCACGGACTTGGTCGAACTTCTATCGCCTCAGAAAGGGGAACGCATCCTGGATCTCGGATGCGGAACGGGACATCTGACCCGGCAAATTGCCAACGTCGGAGCGGAAGTTGTGGGAATCGATAATGCTGTTACCATGATCGAGCAGGCCAGAAGGAATTATCCGGATCTACGATTTGAAGTAGCCGATGGAAGGGACTTTCACTTCCCGGAGCCTTTTGATGCCGTATTTTCCAATGCAGCACTTCACTGGATGAAGGAACCCGAGCGGGTCATAGCCTGCATCTGGCAGGCTTTAAAACCTGGGGGGCGTTTTGTTGCGGAATTAGGCGGAAAAGGAAATATCGCCTCTATTCTTTCAGCGATCCATCACGTTTTTGAAGAGATAGGTTATTCTGTAAAGCCAGAACTTATCCCCTGGTATTTTCCCAGTATCGGGGAATATACTTCCCTCCTGGAAAAACAGGGTTTTGAGGTAACCTATGCAACTCTCTTTGATCGTCCAACCCCATTTGAAGATGGGGAAAAGGGATTTCGCCATTGGATGGAGATGTTTGGAAATCATCTTTTAACAGAACTTCCTCCTGTGAAGCATAACGAGGTAATCACAAAACTGGAGGATTGGCTTAAGCCAAAATTATATCGGGATGGAATCTGGGTTGCAGATTACCGAAGACTTCGGATAGTTGCTTTTAGACCTGCTTAAGTTAAAAAAGCCGGCGATAGGAGTTGAACCTACGACCCGCTGATTACGAATCAGCTGCTCTACCACTGAGCTACGCCGGCGTATTTGACCTTATTTGGGATGCCGGGGCGCGGAATCGAACCGCGGACGCAAGGATTTTCAGTCCTTCGCTCTACCGACTGAGCTACCCCGGCAAGGGGTAGACTCCAGAGAGAAAAACCTCATCCTGGGTCACAAGATACTTCAAAAAAATAAGCTGATCTTACCGGGGTTGTCAAGACCTTTTTCTTAACTTTTCAGGAATTATTCTTTAGATTTTTCCATCGTTTGATCGTCCATTCTACTCGGGTAGAAATTCCCTCTTCGTCCTGAACCTGTAGCAGGAATTTTTTCAACTCTTCTAGTTCTTTTTTTCCTCCCTGCATCTGAAGAGTAATAAGGGCATGGTCTATAGCCCGATAGCTGGCTTCTTGGAAATGAAGATGAGAACCCCCCTTTCGTCTCTGTCGCTCCTGATCCAGTTGCCGAATTAATTGAACTGTACCAGCTCCGGACAATCCCATCCAAGCCCCTTCTCTTACAGAGGCCAGATCGTGGGAGAGGAGTTTAATTCCCTCGATTTCAGGATCCAGTTGGCTGAGGACATAGGCCAGTTCAAATTCTATCGGTTTTTCGGGTTTTACCTCTTCCAATCGTTTTTTCCAATCTTCAAATTGTTGTTCGGTATAAAATTTTGTATCCTCATCCCGAACTTTTCGCCAGATCTGCCTGCGTGCTTCCTGTTGTTTCAAGAGGGATTGTAAAAAGGGGATTGCCTGACGAGAGTGCGTTTTACCTAAGGCCTGGAGGGTGCTGAAGAGATAGATCTCTTCTGATTGTTGGAGGATTTCTAAAAGAGTCTGTACCGCCTGTTCAGTTTTAATATTTCCCAGGGCCGTGATGGCAGATAGGCGGGTAGGAATTCGTTCTTGGGGATCCAGGGCTATTTTTTTCAAGGGTTCAACACTTTCAGGCGAAGCTATTTCTGTCAGGGCCTTTACGGTAACCTCTCGAATTTTCGGATCAGATTCCTCGAGAATTCTATGTAAATGGGAAAGAGAGGCTTTTCCCTTTGAACGTCCCAGAGATTCTATGGCTTGAATTCTAACCCTTCGTATCTTATCGGAGAGCAGGGATATCAGCAAAGAAGTTCCTGGTTCTGAGGAAACTTCTCCCAAAATCTCTGCAACTTTTCTTCGCTGGATGGCTCTTGGACTTCTGGATTTCTCGATTAGAAATTCTAAGCCTTCCCTCTGGTTTAATTCCCATAAAGCCATTGCTGTAGCCAGTTTAACTTCATATTTTTCCCTGGCATCTTGGAAGAGAGCTTGAAGAGCCCCCAACTTTTCCCCGGCAGATAACTTACCCAAGGTCAATGCCGTACGACTTCGTACGGAGGGATCGGGATCGTTAAGTAGAACTGCCAGGGGTTCTATAGCCTGTGTAAGACCCGATTCTCCAAACGCCTGGACCGTACTATATCGCACCAGGGGTTCTTTATCCTTTAAAAGATCTCCCAATTGTTCAACAGGTTCTGGATATCTCAGTTTTATCAGTGCAGAGGTCGCACTCAATCGCAGATATTTATCGGGATCCTTCAGTAAGACCTCTAAAGGTTCTACAGCCTCCTCTCGTCCCAATTCTCCCAATGCAGAGGCCGCACCCATTTGTACATATTTATCCGGATCTTTTAATAAGTTTATCAAGGATTCCAGAGCTCCTGGATACCTCAATTTACCCAACAGCAGGGCCGCTCGATTTCGTATCTCCGGATCTTGATCTTCTAATAAGGCCATTAAAGGTTCTATTGCCTCGGCATGATTGAACTCTCCCAATGCAAGCGCTGCACCCCTTCGTACCACCGGATCCCGATCCTTTAGTAAAATCAGGAGTGGTTCCACAGCTTCAACCCGTCCCAATTTCACCAGGGCAGCTATGGCCCGGTTTTGTACGTATTTATCCGGACCCCTCAGCAGAGCTATCAGGGGTTCAACAGCTTCCGTGCGGCCCAGTTCTACCAGCGCAAATACCGCACGATTTCGTACTTCCGGGTCCGGGTCCTTTAGCAGAGCCAGGAGCGGTTCTACGGCCTCCATACGACCTAACTCCGCCAGTACAGCCGCTGCACGGCTTCGCACCCCGGAATCTGGATCTTTCAACAAAACCTTCAAAGGTTCTACCGCTTCAACCTGACCTGATTCTATAAGTATTGAAGCGACACGGTTACGCACATCCGAATCCTCATCCTTCAATAAGGTGATCAGAGGCTCCAAAATCTCGACCTGACCTAACTGGATTAGGGCCTCTGCTGCATGGCTTCGTACAAAGGTATTCGGATCTTTTAACAGGACTACCAGCGGTTTGGCTGCTTCGGTACGATCCAGCTCTTCTAACATGGATATGGCGCGGTTTCGTACATCGGAATCTGGATCCTTTAAGAGGGTGATCAAAGGTTCTACTGCTTCGGCCTGCCCTAGTTCTCCTAATAGAGAAGTCACCGTACGTCGTACGAGGGGATCTTTATCCTTAACCATGGTCAATAAAGGTTCCATCGCCTCAGCACGACCCAACTTTACAAGGGCCGATGTCGCCGTGCGTCGAACAAAATGATCTTCATCCTTTAATAAGGATAATAAGGGACCTACTGCCTCGGTCCGTCCCAATCGTCCCAGTACCGATGCTGCACGTGCTCGTATCTCCGGATCTGGGTCCTGGAGGAGGGCTACCAGGGGTTCAACGACTTCAGCACGGTTCAATTGTACAAGGGCTTCTGCGGCCCGAAACCGCATGAAAGGAATCGGATGTCTCAGTAAAGTTATCAAAGGTTCTATCGCTTCGACCTGACTCAACCGGGCCAACGCAAAGGCCGCCCGGGTTTGTACTTCCGGATCCGGATCTTTCAACAAGGCTATCAAAGGCCCGACCGCTTCGGTCCGCTTCAACTCTACCAGCATCTCGGCCACGTTAAGCTGCAGAGAAGTATCGGAATCCTTTAACAAGGCTATCAGCGGCTCGACCATCTCAATATGACCCAGGCCCAGCAGTATTTCCGTTACATTACGCCGTACTTCTGAATTCGGATCTTTCAGTAAGGCTACCAGAGGTTCGATCATCTCGACCCGTCTGGATTGGAGTAATAACCTGGCGGCATCGGTCCGAATATGATAATTGGGATCTTTCAGTAAAGTCACCAAGGGTTCTATTACCTCCACGCGTCCTAACTGTACGAGCATTTTTGCAGCCCTGAGTTGGACCTGTTTATCCGAATCCTTGAGTAAGATGAGTAGGGGTTCAATCACTTCCGTCCTTCCCACTGGCACAAGTTCTTGGGCTGCATCCAGTTTTACGTATTTGTCTGAATCCTTCAATAAGGTCATTAAAACCTCCATGGCTTCGGGAATTTTCATGGAACCCAGGATTGGAATGATATCTCTTCGGATACTTGAATCTTCGGAGGGTTCTAAATGGGCTTTCAAAACAGAGATTACTTTACCTGAATGAAAATTACCCAGAAGATGGAGGATCTCTTGGGTTTGAGCCCTATTCTCTTTGGAAATGGCCGTATCTGCTAATTTCAGAGCCTTTCCTATTTCTCCGATTTCCCGGTAAGCAGAGATCCTTTTTAGAAGAGGGAAATATTCCAGGAGTTCCAGATTCCAGGTCTCAAAATTTGTCAAGGGTTTTTCGGCAAAAAGCTTATCCTCTTCGATCTGGTTTCGTAGATATCCGGTTTCTAGCTGATATTTCTTTAATCCAAAAGGGTTCCAACTGTTTACCTTTCCTCGATACAGTTCGATGGTGTTCGAAATCCCCTTTTTAGGGCTTAGACGAAAGTGATAATTTAAAACATCGGTCCAGATATCGTATCCGATGAGTAGGGTCAAAAATACGAAGAAGATTACTCCGACCAGAAAGCGTTTAGATTTTTTTAAGTCCATGATGTTAAAGGTTATCAAAAATGCCTTAATGGTAAGTGATTTAAATGGCCCTGGGGAGAGGTAGTCTATGGTATAGGCCTAGGGCTTATGGGATAGTTGAAGCTTAAAGTTTTAGGTAGCCTTCTTTACCCTCCGGGTATTATGTTGTATAAACAGGTTTTATGTCAAGGAATTTAAACTTTAGGGACCCACAGGTCTGAATTTCATGGTTTCGACCTTCTTTTTACAACTTTTAACTTTCAGTCTGATCAGTTTACTTAGTTTATCCTCCCGACTCTATGCCCAGGAGATTCCCGATCAGGTTCAGGTAACCGTATTTGAGGAGAAAGTTGTTGCGATCAGTTCCGGTCAGGGGGGAGCCATTATTAAGCGCTTGATGCCGGGGGAGAGGGTGCTTCAATCGGGAGCAGAAGGGCTCATGGGATTTGCCTTGACGAATCGTCGGATCTTGGGATTTAGTGCGCGGACCCGGATTTGGGTTATTCGAAATTTGAAACCCGGTGAGGGTGCGCTCAGGGGGGTTGAGGCAGGAGATCAGATAGTTTTGGTGATTACCAATTTGGGGGCTCATGCCCTGAGTCCGGCTGCCCTGAATTGGGCAACGACCTCCTTTATGGCTGGAGAAGGACTTATTAATTCCAGGATTGGGAATAGTGTAGGGCTTGTGGCTACCCTCCGTCGTATTCTGGGCTTTTCTGCATCCCTGGGGCGTTGGAGTTCTCAGAATCTCCTGGCCGGTGAAAAAGTAACCGATGTAGCCGTATCGGATGTGACGGCAACCGTTCAAACCAATTACAATCTCGTGATTTTCAACTCGGTCACCGGAGAATTTGAGCGGATTAAATAGTTGAAAGCAGATTAGCGTGTAAAGGGTTGTTCGCGATTATCAAAATCAGGACGGTAATAGTCGGTACTTTCAAAATCCTGGATCCATCCCTCTTCAAACCCCAGTTTTTCTAGAAGCTGTAAGACTTTGTTGTATTCGCTTTCTCGAATTTTTCGGTCTAAAAGAGGGAGATTTTTGGCTTTATGGGTGGGATAATATTGGGACATAATACTCAGGGTAACCCGATTACTGAGCTCGTTTCGGATAAATTTAAGAGATTCTTTACTTCCGGCAATATCATTAGGTAAGACCAGGTGGCGAATAATCAGGCCCCGTTTGACCAGCCCATCTTCCCCCAGGATCAACTCACTTCCCATCTGACGATACATTTCTTTGAGGGCTGCCCGGGCGTGACGAACGTATTCCTTGACCTTGGAATACTGCCAGCCCATTTCATCTTCGCTATACTTCAAATCGGGAAGATAGATGTCGATGATCCCATCCAACAATTTGAGTACCTCGACCGAATCGTAGGCGTTGGTATTATAAACGAGAGGAAGACGAAGTCCCATCGGAATGGCCAGGTAAACAGCTTTGACTATTTGGGGAACAAAATGGGTTGGAGAAACAAGCCCAATACTGTGGCATCCTTTTCCTTGAAGTTCTATCATCATCTCGGCCAATCTCTCAAAGGTAACTTCATTTTTTCTCTCTATCCTCCAGTTCTGGCTGATCTGATAATTTTGACAGTAAACGCATCGAAGATTACAGTTACCGAAAAAGATATTCCCAACTCCATGGGTTCCTACCAGTTGAGGTTCTTCTCCGAAATGGGGTACGTAAGCAGAGACGATGGGTTTATAACCTGAGTAACAGGCGGCAATTTCATCGTTGAGTCGATTTACCCGGCAATCCCGAGGGCAAATATTACAACTGGCCAGCATGGCTTCTAGTTTTTCGACCCTTTCTTTAAGTTCACCGGATTCGTAAAGTTTAAGATAGGAAGGTTGAAACATAGGCCTTTAGATTTAAAGTTTAACGAGAGGGGTTTCTATAATTAGAATAACTCATAATTCCCATCCCTTGAAAGCAATACTTAATATATTGCTACCCTTTAAGATAAGCAAGGGTGCTTCGGATTTTTACTCCCTTTTCTTATTTTCAGGTTTCCTCCGGGAATTCAGGTCTAAAGGTTCTGTCTTCTCATAAGGAAGGGGAATTTGAAGCAGCGCTTTAATGTTGTGGATTTAAAGCAGGGGGTTTTGCAGGGGCTGTTTAAACCTTAAATCAACAACAGGGGAATAGAGCCTGGAGACAAGGTAGAGATAAAAATGTTATATTTCTCCTGGACTAAACTTCCGTATTATTTACTACATTAAGGATTGACATCTCTAAAGTTTGGTGACATAGTAATCTCGTAAAGCAGAAAACTTCCTGACGAATGGAAGTAGGTGAAGTTAAGGAAACTATGGCGCAAATTGTTTATCAACTTTCTTATGAGCATAATGGTCATGTAGGTCTTAAGGATCAGATCCTACAGATTGTAGATAAGGTTCGACCCTCTGTAGTACGTGTGCAGGCCAGTATTTCAGAGACAAGTCCTTCCAGTCGGGTTCTAGGGACTTTTCGTCAGGGAACCGGGGTTCTGATCGATGAGATTCATGTTTTAACGGTAGGATATCTCATTTTGGAGGCAGATACGGCTCAAATTACTCTGGATGATGGTCAGCAAGTACCGGCAAAGCTCTTAGGAGTTGATCTTGAAAGTGGATTTGGAGTTCTTCGGGCTCTAGAACCGGTAGGTCAATGGCCTATTTCTTTAGGCTCTTCCGAGGAAGCCAACGTCGGAGACTTAACTGTTACCATGGGTAGTCTGGAGGAAAACACCCGGGTCATAACCAATGGACGTATTTTTGCTATTCAACCCTTTGTCGGATATTGGGAGTACATGTTGGATGAAGCTATTCTGGTGGTTCCGCCAAATCCTGCGTTTGGAGGTAGTCCTCTCCTTAATTTTCAAGGAGAGTGTATTGGGATTATTTCTCTTCAACTCAGTGAGCCTCAAGCCATGAATCTGGCTATTCCCATTGATATCTTTCATGGCATTAAAGATGAGCTTCTAAAATTCGGCAGGGTTCTCAGTCGGCCTTCCCGTTCCTGGCTGGGGGTTTACCATGTTTTAGTTGCCGAGGGAATGGCGGTGGCAGGGGTTGTGGCTGGAGGTCCTGGCGATAAAGCCGGAATTCAACGGGGGGATATTATTACCCATCTGAACGGTATAGAGATTTCCAGTGATGCCGATTTTCTCCAGCAGTTATGGTCTACTTCCGTAGGTGACAAGCTAGAGTTAACCATCTTACGTAATGGGGTCACCTACGAAATTACAGTCCGAAGCGAGGACCGATATAAATTCTATAAAACTACCGGAATATAATCCAAAGAGCTTCCTTCGCCTTTATTCAAAATATGATTTCACCTGATGGGGGAGTAGTCTGTCGGTTTGGAGTATAGCCTGCTTCCTTCGATTTTATCTGGAACCCGGATTCCGCAGAACGAAGCGGATGGTTCATTCTCCGATATGGAATCCCTTCTTAAAAATCCTGTTTTTATTACGGTATCTGAAGTAGGACAGTACAGTTTCTGCCCTTTGGCCTGGTACCGGGAACGCCAGGGTCAGATACTCTCCCAGGCGGAGGCTCTGAGAAAGATCAACGAACTGCGCGCTAAAAAGTTTCTTTCTCCAGAAGAAAAGGTTGAGCTTCGATATTTACTCGACCTTCTGGAAGCCTATGAGCTTCTTAACAAAGGACTTCAACATCACAGCCGCATTTCCTGGAAAACAAGATTCCTCTTCTATCTGGAAAACCTGATCTGGATTTCTATAGGGGTTGGATTTATCCTTCTGACCTTTCTACTCTGGAGGGGGCTATGAATCTCAATCTAGGGTTAGGTCTGTTTATTTTCTTCAATTTTTTCCTCTTTCTTCCCTATCTCCTTTTGAAAAAAAGAAGACTTTCCAGGGAATTAAGTATTCCTAAAGGCTGGAAGCTGATTTATACCGATGCTCAAGGCGAAGGGAGGTTACTTAAGGCTTTCATTAAGGGGGTTATTCTCTGCGGTAAACCCGATTGGGTTTATCGGAACCGTTCCCAGGCTCTTGTTATTGAAGATAAGCGAGGAACGAAACCTGGAGAGCTGTACCTTTCCCATCGAATGCAACTGGCCGCTTACTTTCTACTTGTTGAAAGAGAATTTGGACTCCGGCCTTATCAAGGTATTTTGCGATTCAGGGATGGGCAAACTGAAGTTTCGTACGATCCGACTTTAATTCCTGCTCTGGGTACCGTACTGGAAGAAATGCGGGCCATTCTTTTACGAAAAACCCCGGCCCGAAGGAATCATTCAAGCCGAAGCCGCTGCCAGAGTTGTAAATTCTATGAGTATTGTAGTGAACGGCTTTAAAACAGGTCTATGTAGGAATTCTTAAAATTTCACACCTCTTATACCCCTGACAGTTTTTTCTTATCGAATCTGATTTCAGTTCCTCCAGATTTTCTATTTTTATTCATCAGACCTTTGTGTGTTCCATCACTCCGTAGTCTGGTTATCCTTATATCTCAATATCCCAGTCCTTCTTCCCTTACTGAGGGGGTATCCATCCTTGTAAGTAAGAGGTTGAAAGATAAAAAGGACTGGACATCTTACTGGTGAGCTTTTTTCCCATAGGATCCAGAATGACAATTTCCCCTTGAAGGGGTAGATCCGGGGGTAAAGCGTAGTAAGGGATAAATAATGATAAACTCTGGAGGGAGGTCTCGGCAGACTCTGGAATAAAGATCTTTTGAACAAAGGCCTGTCTATCTGGAGCTGTGTAGTTTTCGGTTTGGTTAAGGACTTTACGCCCATCTGTGTAATAGAAAAAGATCTTTACCGAGCATTCTTCTCCCACATATCCCCGGATGAGAAAATTTACGTGGAAGCGTAGGCCCCATTCCCCATCTAAAAGGATGTTCGGTTCCAGCCAGATGCTTTGGATGGCCGCACTCCCTTTCGGTTTAGTAGATGCCAGGTCATTTCGGCGATACGATTTAGCCATGGGTTTTTCTAATCCCTCTATTTCTCTTTCCAACTTGCTTAGCAGGCTTTTGGCATAATTAATGGGAACTGCAAAATTTACACTGGGATAATTAGAACGGAGGGTATTAATTCCGATAATCTCGCCACGGCTATTAATCAGAGGTCCACCACTATTACCGGGTAAGAGGGGCGTTGAAGTTTCAATGAGCTGGTAATCATAGACCTTGGGTTTACGTCCACACAATACCGTGGAGGATCGGACGTAGCAGATCCTTTTAATCCGACCCGGAGTAACAATGCCTTCCCAACCCAGGGGATTTCCTATGGCAATGACCGCTTCGCCTTTTTTCAATTCGCTGGAATTTCCAAGAAGTACCGTAGGAAAGCCGACCCCATCAATTTTTAAGACCGCTATGTCTTTATCTTCATCAAAAGCGACGGGTCGAGCGTCATAGACCTCTCCATTATAGAATTTAACTCCAATCAGGTCTCCTTGTTGGATCACGTGATAATTGGTCAAAACATACCCCCTGGGGTTGACCACAAATCCGGTTCCTAAGGAAGCAGTTTCCTGGTTTAGGGAAATAACCGCCACGATGCCGGGTCTTTGTTCTAAAGCAATCTGTTCAAAATTTTTCGCTGAAACTTCCCCTCCTAAGAAAAGCAGAGCAAGAAAAATACAAAGAACCCACGTATGTTTCATCAGTTCATTGGGGTGAACAATTGAAAATCGTCAAGGTATAATTGACGATTTTCAATTGAAGTGGTTTCAACTTGACAAGGCTAATCCACTAAATTATTATGACATTTCATAATAACTTTCCAGTTTTGTCAATTAGAAAGAAGGAATTTTTGGTACACCCTGACGCCATTGGCGTTTTGAGGAGGGAGAGGGAAGGATGACGAAAATTTATTTCGTGATTCCTCAGACGGTTACCTCAGGTTCTATGGAAGGTCGAGTAGAGCAAAAGTCCGGTTTGATATCTCTCAGTGTCAAAGAGAGTATTCAACAAATTTTAGAAGCCGGTCAGGCCTCACCCTTTGTCATGGTTCAGGCCGCAACTTCTCAGCCGTTGACTAAGACTGTCATTAATCTGAACCAGGTAGCTTATATGGAAGAGGTTGCCCTTTAAAGAGGCTTTGAGAATCTGATTCCTGAGTTTCGGGACTCAAATTTGTGTAAGAAAGAAATCTTTTTTCCTTGACAAGGAGGAAGAATAGGTTAACCATAGCGCAGGATTTAGAGAGATGATTTACCGACCTTTTTGACTTTTACAGGGGGATTTAACATGCGAAAATCGATTCAGGGCTATATTCTCTTAGAATCCCTTGTTGCCTTAGCCGTTCTTGGTATTCTGGTGGTTATCTTTACCGTCTCCATTTCTCAAGAACAACGCCTCATTCAGGATACTAAAAATCTCACCAAGGCCCATGCAAAAGCCAATACGATCATGGAAACATCTAAAGATATTCCCTTTAATCAGCTAAAGAGTTATTCTCTGTCTTCTATTCCAGATCTCCCGGAGGGTCAGGGAGAGGTCGAAGTCAGTGATTTTAATACCTCGGAGTTGAAAAAGATTGTGGTGACTATCTCCTGGCGTGGGTCGGCAGGTACGATGCAAAGTGTATCCCTTTCGACCCTGAGGGCCCATCGATGAGGTTTAGGGATTTTATAGAACTCTTTTATTCAAAAATCAGAGGGTTATCCGATCGGTCTCCAAAAGGATTTACGTTACCTGAAGTCAGTGTTGCCATACTTATTTTATCGATCTTTATTATCGTGGCTCTGACGGTCTTTTCCAACACATATGAAAACATTAATCGGGCCGACCTGGATCTGGATCTTTTACATGAGGCCCAAATGTTTTTAAGCCAACTAGGTAAAGATATTCGAAGTGCCTATAAAATTTCGATCCAGCGCGGTGGATTTCAAAACTCCGAAGAGGTCCTGGTTTTAAACTTACCCGGCCCACCCGAAGGAGATCCGGGAAAAGAAGCCTCTATCCTTTATCTCTATGATCCACCTGATGAGAAAAACCTTGGGATTCTGGGAAAAGTTCGTCGGATAGCTTCTCCTTCTCAGAGTGGTATCGATTTAATTTCTCAGGATGTGAGAAGTTTAAAGTTTACTTTAAATCCTTCCCAAACAGTTGTAAAAATCGAGTTAGATTTGGAAAAGAAACTGTATGGGATCACACGAAGTTTACATATCGATTCAGCTTATCGCGCCGGAGTTCAATGACCATGCAAGGGTGGAGGGTTTTAAAAAGTGAACGGGGTGTAGCCTTGATTTTAATTACGGCGGTTTTTTCCTCGCTGTTTATCCTGATAGGTGTTTCCTTAAATCGTGGAAGTTCCGAATATTTCCTTACCACTCGAAGCTACCTCAATGATGTAGCCTTTAATTTAGCTGAGGCGGGAGTTGAAAAGGCCTTGCACGAACTGTCAAAATCTGAATCAAATTATCAAGGAGAAACCGAAACTTTACTGGGAAATGGAACTTTCTCTGTCATCTTAAAGCCTTTAGATTCAGCCGGGCAGGTAGAGATTCTGTCCACAGGTACGGTACAGGGAGCTCGATTTCTTAAGGTTGAGAAGAAAATCAGGGTTGTGGTACAGATTGAAGATAAAGATTCCACCCGAAAAGTTATGATCCGTGCCCGATATTTAGTTTCCTGAATTTTAAACAACCCCCATTTGAATCTATTCCATTCACCGAATTATTCAGCACAGATCTACACAGACTTGTGTTTCCATTGGCAAACCTTGTCGGATCCTTCGCCGTCCACCTCCCTACTTCCCCATCATAATCCCTGGTCCCACCTCACCCCCTCCTTCTCCCTCTCCTGAAGCTCCAGGAGAGGGGGAGGGTGAGGTGTGGGGGAGGTAGCGACAGGGGCAATTATCCAGCGGATAAATTATGATGAGTTTGGGCAGGTGATCTTTGATAACCAACCTGGATTTCAGCCCTTTGGGTGTGCAGGAGGGGATACGAATCTGTAGGGGTATGGGATCACTGATCCGGTTAACTTTGTAGATCCTTCAAGGTTATATTGGTTAGATAATCTTTCTAATCTTGTGAAAGGCTTTGGCGACCTACTAACCTTTGGTCTAACGAACTACATTCGGATAATGTTCTTTACGTAAAAGCATAGGGACATATTGTGCTATAATAACTTTGGTAGTACATTGGCTGATAGGAAACTATCCTTGTTTTAGCCCCTTAACTCAAGGGGAAAATAACAGTTGGAGGCAAAGTTTGTTTACCAAAGGCTTTTACCTGCGCCGATGACAGATTTAATCGGCTAATTTTCGGTGCAAAGCCCATTAGCACGAAAAAACTATCTGTCAGAATACCATGGAATGTTATGCGTTAAAAATGGGCCAGGTAAAATATAAAGAGGCCCTGGCCATCCAAGAGAACCTGGTACAATTACGACGAACCGGGCATATTCCAGAGGTTCTTCTTTTACTCCAACATCCTCCGGTTTATACCCTTGGAGAAGGCGGAAATCCGGCAAATTTGTTGGTAAGCGAAGAAAAGTTAAGGGAAATGGGAATCGAATTTTATCGTACCCGGCGAGGTGGGGATATTACGTATCACGGTCCTGGCCAAATTGTAGGATATCCTATTTTGGATCTGAAGAATTTTGGGCGGGACGCCCATAAATATTTACGCTCGCTGGAAGAGGTTTTGATACAAACCTTATCCACCCTGGGAATTGTAGCCGGAAGGATAAAGGGCCTAACGGGAGTCTGGGTAGGAGAAGAAAAGGTGGCAGCTATCGGCATTCGGATTAGTAACGGTTGGATCACCAGCCACGGCTTTGCTTTAAATGTGAATACCGATCTTTCTTATTTTAATCAGATAATTCCTTGTGGAATTCCCCATAAAGGGGTTACCTCCATCGCACGGTTACTTCAAAAAGAGATAAATCTAGAACAGGTAGAAGATCTCATCCTTCAACAATTCGAGAAAATATTTCACGTGAAGATCATCGAGTCGGACTATAATACTTTGATCTCACTCCGGTAACTTCTTTTCTAAGAATCGCCCCAGGATAAAAAGAATAACACCTATGCCCAACAAAAGCATTTCCTTGTTCATGGCATTATCCTGAGAAACTCCAATGTAAAGAGCGTGTCCCAATTCCACCATTCCTAAAATCTGCAAGATCTTGGCAATTAACATCCCTGGAACTTCCTTTCCCTTAATCCTCTTCGCTGCGCTCTACCCGTCCTCGTAGAGACCATCCCAGAAAAAAACCGATTAAAAGGCTTACAGCTACAACTGCCGGAACGATAAATAAATGGGATACAGGCATAACAACCGATTCAGATAGTAGGCAAATAAACTAGACCCAGATGGGCTCTCGGATGAATCTCCTTATGGGATGGGATCGAAAACTTTCTAATCTTCACCCTTACCGACCATCTTGGATCCTACGGCTATTCGTTCAATGTTCATCTCTTCTGGATCCGGTACATAAATGGCCCCTTTGATACAGATATCCTCGCACAGGCTACATCCTACACAGGTCTTCTCATTCACCGCAACGATTTTGTTAAAGTTATTGTCTGGAGATTGAACCAGATCAATACAATCGAAGGGACAGACATCAATACAGTATTCGCATCCCGTACAATCGGAAGGAATTACAATGGCTTTGGGAATATCTTTCTTCTTCTTGATTCCTAAAATAACCTCTCCATCCGCACCTTCTATGGCCGAGACAGGACAAAACCAGGCACAGGCATGACAGTCGATACAGATATCCGGATCAATATAGAAAACCTCTTTTCGTACCCCAGAGATGGCATCTACAGGACAAACCCTCTCACATACCGTACAACCCACACAATCCTGATTTATAAAATGCGGCATATCCCCGTTAACCTCCCCTTTGAGTTAAGGTCTTTAAATCCAAACTTCCCCACAATACCAATTTAGGGATAACCCGAAACCCTGTCAAGGAAAAAGACCCTTGACCTTCCTTCAATTTTTGTTGACCCTCTTTTTAAAGATTGCTACGCTTGACCTGATATGAAACGCCGATCCCTTCCCGCTATAATGATTTTGATCTTTCTGGTACTCTGCCTGGGAGTACCTACCTTTTATTATCCCCTGGGACGCGATCAGGGTAACCTGGCCTATAGCGGGAGTATCATTCTCAAAGGACAGGTTCCTCACCGGGATAGCTGGGATCAAAAACCTCCAGGAGTTGCATATCTTTATGCCCTCGCCTTTCTACTCTTTGGGAAATCTATGGAAGCTGTTCGAGCCCTGGATATACTCTATCACCTGGTTGCCGTGCTCCTCTTATTTGAACTGGTCAAAACCCTCTACCATACGTCCGTCGCTTTTTGGGCCGGTGGGTTGTATAGCCTATCGTATTTTGTTCAGAACAATTATTTCAATATAGCTCATGTGGATGGATTCTTAAATTTACCTTTGATAGCCGCTGCTTATCTGTGCTACGTGGGACAGGGCCGTAGAAAAAAGACCCTCCTGTTCCTCGCCGGGTTCTTTTGCAGTCTCGCCTTCATCATCAAATACCCGTCTTTGCTGGTTGTATTAGGGTTTGCTCTCTACTTACTGAAATCAAAGCCTTCAAGGGTTGCCTCCCCTTCAAATCATTGGGATAAATTTCAATCCTGGCTAAATGCCGGATTCCTGATGTTGGGTTTTATCCTGGGACTTCTTTTGATCGCTCTTTATCTCTTTCAAAGAGGGGCTCTCTATCCTCTTGTGGAAACTCAATGGGTTTTTAATACCGGTTACACCAGACTCGCTCTTCACGAAGGTTTCAGAGCCTTCCTGTCCACCATCCTGGTTCAACTGAGTCGGTACGTGTATTACAAAGCCTTTTTTAGTGTCCTGGCAGCGGCCGGGCTGGTTTATTGCTTCAAATACAAGACTTCAGAGAATCACCTGGTCAGGATCTGGTTCTTCGCCAGCTTGCTGGGGGTTGTGATTCAGGCTAAATTTTATTACTACCAGTGGATGGGTCTGTTGGCCCCTTTTTCGATTTTGTCTGCCCTGGGACTCACCGAAATCTTTCAAGGTTTTTGTCTTCGGGGATTTTACTTTAAAAATGAGCAAAGGATCTTTGCCCTTGCGGCGCTCTTCATCCTGATTCTTCCGACTTTGAATTCCTATCAACAGATGGCTAGAACTTTTATAGATCTTTTCAAAGGAACCTTATCCCTAGAGGATTATTATGCGCGCCTGGATTTTCTTCAGGGAGACACCTCTTTGAGGACAACATTGGCCGTGGTGGATTATTTGCAGCAAAGGACAAATCCAGAAGATACCATTTATATCTGGGGATCTGAGCCTTTGATTTATTTTCTGGCGGATCGGGCCACCCCCACTCGTTATACTTTTAATGTTCCTCTGGTCGTCTCTTGGGGAAAGGCCTCCTGGCGAGAGGAACTCTTACACGATTTAACCCGTTCTCGACCTCGATATATCCTCGTGGCAGAGAAAGATGGAATGTTATGGACCACAGGAAGATCGGAGGATTCGAAAACCTTGTTGGAAGAATTTTCAGAATTAAAAACTTTTCTGATGAAAAATTACCACGAGGAAGGAAAAATAGGTCACTTAACGCTTTATAGAGCTAACTCTCCCTAATCCAGGATATTTTTTCATGATCTTATTTCTCACCTCCACCCAACAGGTAAATTCTTTCCTTGCTATCTTGGCCCCTTCGCTCTATCTTAATAGTAAAAGGCTAAAATTTTCGAATTCTCACCGATTCAGAAAAAAAAGGTGGCAGTTATGTCGCCTGAAAACCTTCGTAAAGTGTGGACCGGAGTTATTTTCCTATGCCTGTTCTTCACTACCGGATGGAAGACCTTTTACATCCAAAAAGAACAGAATGAACTTCTGCGTCCATTATTTCGACAAACTACTCCGAATAATCCCCCCTTACCTGTTAAAAACTCCTTCGATAAGCCCATAAATCTAACCGACTATCCCCTTAACGAAGGGGAAGGATACGAACTGACATCGGCAAAACTGCGACATCTTATAAAAACCAACACTTTGGTTATCTGGCAGGATAATTTCAAAGATCCTTCCCAGGGGGGTTTTGTTTCCATCACCCAGATGAAGGACTTAGAGGGTCATCCAGTAAAACCCCAAGAGGCGGTTCGAATTTTTAAGATAGATACAGACGAACTCCTTATTTTACCTAATCTGACCTTTGGAAGTTCCTATCGTCCTACGATTTTAAAAAAAGTAGGTTCCCATTACAAGCCGCTGAAAGTGGCCGAGATTACAGGGGATTACTATGAAGTCAGGGATATTCGAGATCTTAATGGGGACGGACGTTTAGATTTTATCCTCCAGAGTTCTTCAGGGGCCAGTAGCTATAGAGACGCTTCAGAGGTTTTCTGGCATGATGGAAAGAATTTAAATTCCCAGGTCTTTAACCAGTGGATTCGGCTACGGGATTTTGATTCCAATGGGATTTTTCAACTTTTGGTAGATTCTGTGGGGGGAACTGCAGGACCTCATTCCGAGTGGGCCGGATGGACGGATATTTATAAGTGGAACGGTACCCGTTATGAGACCGCCAATGCAGAATATACCGCCTATTTTGAGAAGGAATTGATTCCCTATTATATCTCCCAGATTCTCGGTTATGCAGAAGATATAAAAGGGGCCACCGATGTGATTCAAGATCGAATAAACCTGATTCGTAAGGCCGAGCAAATTGTCCTGCAACAAATTCCGGATCAGGGTATTAACCCCCTTCAGGCCGCCCGTCATAACGAAAAGGGGGTGTCTTTACTCAAGCAAAACCGAGTCCCTGAAGCTATCGAGGAGTTAACTCAAGCGGTTCAATGGGATCCTAAATCCCCAGACCTCCTCACCAATCTTATTCAGGCTTATCTGGCCAAAGGAGATTACCAGCAGGCCGAAACCTATACCATAAAGCTGATCGGATTGGCTCCCGATCAGGCTAAGGCCTGGAAAAACCTGGGGTATATCTACGCAGGACAAGACAATTCCGATAAAGCCCTTCGTAGTTTAAGAATTTACTTGCAGTTGGTTCCAGATATGGATGAAGGGATCAAAGAACTGATAGACTTATTTAAGAAAGAATCCAATCCCAAGGCTCGAGGGGTCCTTCAGAAGATTCTCCCGGAATTAAGCCAGGGGAAAGAGGAGGTTTCTTAAACCCTGTGGAAATTAAGGAGGTTATGGACGAAATAAAGAAAATTGCCGTTATTGGTGGGACCGGACGAGAAGGTTTCGGATTAGCCCTTCGTTGGGCAAAGGCAGGTAAGTCGATCCTGATAGGGTCCCGAAGCGAGGAGAAAGCCCAGGCTGCAGCCGAGAAAATTAACACCCAGTTAGGTCAGGCCCTGGCTATGGGAACCTCTAACGCTCTGGCAGCCCGGGAAGGGGATTTGGTACTCCTTTCCATTCCCTATCAAGGTCATGAACTGATTCTACCGGCTATTCGGGAAAGTGTCCAGGGAAAAATCGTTGTGGAAGTTACGGTACCTTTAGATCCCGATGACCCAACCCAGGTAAAAATGCCGGAAATAGGATCTGTGGCCGAAGAAACCCAGGCCTTTCTGGGTTCAAAAACGCCGGTTGTAGGAGCTTTTCATACCATTTCTTCGGCGAGTTTAAAAAAACTGGATCAGAAACCGGATAGCGATGTATTGGTTTTTAGCGATCATTCCCAGGCCAAAGAAACCGTTATCCAACTGGCCGAGTTAATCGGATTCAGGGCCCTGGACTGCGGTCCTTTGCGTACAGGTAGGACCATCGAGCGATTACCGGCTCTTCTGGTTTGGCTTAATAAACGATATCAGAAAAAGGATATTAGTTTGCACTTTACCGGACTATGAGTATAAAATTTAGTGTTCAGACCTCGGTTTTACCGGAATTGACCGTTGAACAGGTGGTTAAGAAGTTAAGTCAGCATGGATACGATGGGGTTGAATGGCGACTTCACGAGGCATATCACATCCACCCTTCAGAGGTCCTTAAAAAGGCCGGAGACATAAAAAAATTGGTGGAGGATCATGGATTGGAAGTCTCTTGCCTGATGGGTTTTGCCCCCTTAGAAGATATTTCGACTCAGGAACAAATTGCCCAGGCCTGCGCCATCATGGGATGCCCCCGTTACAGACCGGGTGCCGTCCTGTATGATGGGACCCAAAATTATCACGATCTTTACCGACGTACGGTAGATAGGTTAGGAAAAGTCATCGAAGTTACCTCACAGTATCGGGTAAAACCTCTCATCGAAACCCACTTTAATACCATTGCCCCCAGTGCAAGCCTGGCTTACCGTCTGGTACAAAATTTTGATCCCTCCCATATCGGAATCAATTACGACCCGGCCAATCTTATCATCGAAGGTTGGGAGGCTCCCCAGATGGGATTGGAACTCATAGGACCCTATCTGGATTATGTCCATGCTAAAAATACTTCCTGGGTCTTCGAAAATGGCTCCTGGCAGTGGAAATTTACGGCCATGGACCGTGGACAGGTGAACTGGTCGAAGATCATGCAGGTATTGAAAAAAATCGGCTATAACGGCTATATCTCCCTTGAGAATTTCTATAAAGTGCCCCTGCGAACCCAGGGTTATGTAGGGGAAGATCTTTCTCAAAGGGAAGAGTCTTACCGGGATATCGATGAACGATTAGAAGAAGACCTGGCTTTTCTTAAGAAAAGCTTGAACAGCTCCTCCTAACTGAAGACAGCGGTTACCAGTAATCCGGCCACCGCAACCACCAATCCCAGGGTATTTGCCACCGCAAGCACACCCAGCCAGGGTCTGGATGGTGCCGGTTGGGAGTTACATAACCAGCTTGCCCCTTCTACGGGAGGGTTTATCGATAACTGTTTCCCACAATAAGCCGCCGGATTAGCGTAAGGTAAGTAAATATCCCGCCAGGACTCACCCTTCGGTGAGGGATTAAAATGTACAAACACCACTAACAGTAACAAGGGAATAGCCGTACCAACCCAGTAACCCGAACCTACCTTTCCACGCGTCGTGAAATAAAGTCCCGGAAGAAGCCATGCATAGATTAGCAGACTCAGTGTGAAGGAAGTTACCCGGCTGGTGATCGGCCAGCCGATATGATTGCCCCGAACTATATGATCCAGATGATGGAAGACCCCCAACACCGTGATGAGAACTGCCAACCAGAGGAGTCGCTGGGTGGACTGTCGGTTCCACATGTCCCGGGTCGTCCGAACTTCCATCTTACCATTCCCTCATTCTAAAACCGGGCTGCAGGCTACCCCCGGGTTCGGGATAGCTTCCTGCAGCCTGGCGCCTTCTATCCAGCAAAACTTGACAACTTCTCGCAAATAAAATTTGAACCGGCTACCACTTTTAGAATAAAAATACACCTTCCTTTCCTTTGTGCAACACTTTTCGAGAACTCTTCTGCCTTCCCCGATGGACTATTTCACATTAAAATGTACCACGTCTATGTAAGGGGGATCGGTGGGTTTACGCCCGAGTTCTGAATGATCGTTATTTCGGATTTCTACCAGCAGAGTATGGGGTCCTGGTTTAACTCCCTCAAATTCAAAGCTATCCCCCCCGTGAACCTGCAGCTTACCGTCCAGGAAAAAGTGAGCATGTCCTTCACCCGGTTTGCTCGTCTTTCCAATACACTCTTCACATAACTTGAAATTTTCCGTCTTGATAACTGCTTTAACCTTGGGTCCCTGAACCGTTTCCCCCTCTTTAGGTGAGACAATCTTAACAGAGGACTGTTCTGCAGCCGTCCCCGAGCTGTTTATAATGATCATGCTTAAAAAGATAACTGTGGCTATAAAACTCCATTTCTTATACCCTTCCATAGAATAATTCTGGATTAAAAGTACCTGCTTCTGAAAAGAAGCAGTGACTTTTAATCTTCTCCTGTTGGGAAATCGGTAAAGTTAGATTCAGTGACCGGACTTTTACACCTTCCCAAAGCTTTTTGGGAGCAGGTTTTAACCTACTTTTAACCATATAGTCGAGATCATAAAATGTCAATCTATTTTTTTTGTTTAAACAGAAAAAATAGATTAAATATCTAGAAAGTTGTAATTGAAGCCTTCAACAGATGGGGATTTTTTAAATTTTTCAAGAAATTCTTTGACTATTTCGGGGGAATTTCCTATCGTTAATGAAAGAGAAGATTTTTCTTTCTGGAGGAAAAACGAGTCGTCAAAGCAGCTTTTTATTTTATAGGAAAGAGAAACGTTCATGAAGAAAACCACCACACGATATAAAATTCTAACCCACTTACAAAAACGAGGCGGGATGACGGTAGATGAGCTCTGTAAGGTATTGGGAATAGGTCCGACTGCCGTCCGTCAGCATATGGCCGGACTTCTTAATGATGGATTGGTTGAGTTTAAAGAATTAAGACAGGAGATCGGCCGGCCCCGGTTCGTTTATGCTTTGACGGAAGAGGCCCATGATATTTTCCCAAAATCTTATCATATCCTTGCCGATTCCTTGATTGACGCCGTGAAAGCTCTGTATGGGGAGGAAGGAATTGATCGGGTTTTTGAACAGATCGGCCAGACCTGGATTGCAAATCACCAGGACCGAATGAAAGGGAAAGATTTGCAGGGGCGTATTCGGGAGATGGTCAAGATTCTGGACGAGCAGGGATTCCTTCCGGAGCTCGAGAAAAATGCCGACGGCTACATCCTGCGGGAATACAACTGTCCTTCCCACCGAATTGCAATAAAGTATCCCTATGTCTGTAACATGGTTTTTCGTTTTTTATCGAAGCTTTTAGATACCGAGGTTATCCGAACCCACTGCATTCGTAATGGGGACCCTTACTCGGCCTATCATATTGGGATACGTCCTTCGTGAATTGAGGGATCCCGGGGAACATTGAAAATATTATTTCTCCGGATAGTTGGCCATATTTTTTACGGTTTTTAAATAGTAACTTACGAAGGGCTGGAGAGGGTATGGAAGTAAGGAGGTGCCGGTATAAAATAATTTCTCCACTACTTCCCCTTCCCTTTTCTTCGTGTCTCTTCCTGGGTAAACCCTCTCGATACCCTACGAAATCCGGCTACTCTCAAGTATTTTCAGAGTATGGTAACTTTACTCTGCTTAATCCAGGCACTTCCATGCCATAAAGTTCGGAATTCGAGTTGATGGCCTGCTGAGTTTCGAAACGGGACCTCAAAGTCTTGATATTGGAAAGGGGCACGGAAATCTCTTCGTCGAACATCCTTTTTTCCAAGGATTTTCCGGGTTGTTGCATCCCGAACATCCAGGGTTACCACCACGCTGTTGCCGGCCCGGTTATTATCGATCATTAAACTGAAAAGGGCCCGGTGGATACCGGCCGGTATTCCGGCAGTATAGGGTCCATAGCAGAGATACTTCTTGGGATTATCCTGACCAACGATTGCAGACCAGCCATCGAGTTCTGCCCGACCTATCTGATGGGGAAGGCTTACAGCGGAAAATTCAAAGAGACCCGGTGAAGGTGGAGAAGGAGGTTGGGGCGAAGGTGGAGGTTGAGGTTTAGGTTGAACAACTTGAAGGAAGGGGCGCATCAAGGAATCTACGCTCTCTAGAGGTGGCGTAGGAGGAGTCTCCCAGGTTCTACCCAGCTCCTCGGCGAGTATTCGCAGGTATAAATAGGCATAGGGGTTGTGGTAGATATCGTAATAACTGACCGAGGGTTCGATTTGAGAACCCTCATGCCATTCATTCCAGGCCTGGATTAAGATAAAATCTGACCTGGCCTGGATTGCCGCTTTGATCTGCTGTCGCCAATTTTCACCCCCGGCCCTATCCAAAGTTTTGGCAGGATTCGAACCAGGCCGCCAGTCATCATCATTAAAACCCGGCATCATAGGAGCCATGGTATCTTTTCTAAATTTTTTAGCATCGGCCACATAATTTTTATAAGTAATCAGTTTAGTGGCATAGGAAGCTTCTACCATCCCATTGGGGGTCCAGCTTGTATAACAGTCAACTCCAATTTCGGCCCAGGGTCGGTTCGGTTTAAGACTCAGGTAGGTATTGGGGAAATGGTTGAGATCGACAAAATTATAAATTTGGACGACGATGGCTATGACATAAAGATCTTCAGGGGGATGGAGTCGGGTTTTGATGCCTTGAATCAAATCCTCGAACTGGGGAGCCGTAATATTCTCATCGATGAAAGGAATACCAATAACCGGCTTTCCATTAATCCGCAGATAGGCGGGATGGGCTTTGTATCGGTTAAGCATTTCGGCAATCCGATCTTTTCCCAGACCGATAGATTTATTAAGATTATCCTGAGAGGATCGGGTATCAGAACGTCGAGCCGGGTCTTTTTGAAGGGATTTTCGAAATAAGAGGGAACCCTCTGTTTTAAAGGATAGGATGGGTTCTTCGATTCCTGACGGGAGTTTTTTTACAACCCGGGTTTTTTTCAAGAATTTCGTGGGTTCGAAGAGAACGGTTCCCCAACTGGTGTAGTGATCGATGAATCCTATGTGGAAATTTCCCTCCTGGGCTGCAAGATCCAATAACTGTCCGATTTGAGGGTTCCCCTGGGGCTTTCGTTCCTCCCATTCCAAAACATAAAGTAAAAATCCATCGATGCCTGCCGCCTTTGCACACCGGATATGCCAGCGCATGACTTCAGGGTCTAGGCTGTTGTAAGGCCCAATAAAAGGATAATCTCCTGGAGTCCCCACCCAGATATTACGCTTCCAGGGTTCCGCCCCGGGTATCGGTCTTGCATTCCTTTCTGGATTGCCCAGACCCAGATAATTTGCCGGAAGAATCCACTGCCCAAATCCTTGCTTTTCTCCACTAAAGTAGTCAAAATAGGTGGCAAAGACTAGCATGGTAAAAAGAGAGTAGGCAGGGGGTGGTGGATCCTTTATCCGGTATCTTCTACCGGCTGTCCACCGCCTGCTGCCCACTTATCCCAAGGTTTTTGCCCATCGGCTACTATCCCTGCTTTACTCCGTTTTACCCGGTAGTTCTTGGACCGGTCGGCGAGCTGCCTCCAGGTTTTTCTCGTCTTGTAGGAAGCGCTTAAACTGCTCCCGAGCTTCTTCACTTTCCAGGAACTTCGAGAACATAACCTTCTTGTAACTGATGTTCTGAAGATCCCGTTCTAGCATTTTGTCCCGTTCCTCTTTGATTTGCTGATTAAGCTGATAAAGCCTCTCCTCAAGGAGTTGATTTTCCAACATGAGGTCGGCCAATAACTGGGCTTTCTTGCCACTCCCAAATCCCATCAGACCCAGACTACTCCCCACTTTTTCTTGAAATCTTTTAAGATTTCTCTCCAGAATATCTACTTTGTGCTTGAGTTCTTGATTCTCTTTATAAATATCCCCTGCCTTGTTATCGAAAAATTCGGAGAGGGCTTTCTTGAAGATACTGATCTCGTTCATCGTCTCTTGAAGTTTGGAATCAAACTCTTTGGAACTGGCCTCCAATTTGGCTTCCAATTCCCGCTCCTTGGATTTTTTCCCTATCCGGCTTCCAATTTTAAAAGCCAAAACAAAACTCAGAATCAATAAACCCAGAAACAGAACACCGCTAATCAGTAGCAGGAGCAGAATCATATTGGGGTCGGCACTTTTTAAAAACTCGATGAGGTTGGTCCCCAGGTCGTTTAAAATAGCTGATAATGTTAATGTCATAATGATATTATCCTCCTTTTTTAAAGAATTTAAACTCGTAAGATGAAAAAAAACCTACCAGTGAAATGGGGTTATGTCAAGGGATTTTCCTGGTATTTTCCCTGAATTTAGCCATCTTCACAGTATGCCGGATACCGACCACTCGGGTTGATGGGTCAGGTTAAAAGCTTTATTAACTGTTTGATAATTTGGACCGTAAGGCCCCAGATGATATGGGTTTGATAGGTATAAGCAGGGACCCATAGGGTAGAGCCGGAAGCTTCCACCCTTTGTTCTCGGAGATGAAGAGGGTTGGCCAGGAAGGACCAGGGGACCGAAAGAACTTCCTCTACTTCGAAGGGATTGGGATATACACCGGGAAACCTCCACAGGACCCCTACAACGGGAGTTACCAGAAAACCGCTATTTCGAGTTTGAATCGACTCTAACTGTCCTAGAATTTCGACCTGTTCAGGAGAGATCCGGAGTTCTTCATAGGTCTCCCGCAGGGCTGTGAGTTGAAGAGGTTCCCCGTCCTTTTGAGAACCCCCTGGAAAACAGACCTGTCCTTTATGATGGGGAAGCGTCTGAGTTCGCTTGGTCAGGAGTAAGTGAGGCTCCCTTTCCTTCTCATAGAAGGGGATCAGGACGGCTGCAGGTTTTCCGGATAAATTCGAAGAGGAAAATTTTACTCCTTGAAGCCTGGTGGTAAGCCGCTTGATAAAAACCTCAAAGGTTTCCATAAGTTTTACGGTCTAAGTCAAAAAATAAAAGGCAATTATAAATCAAAATCCCACTTTTTGAGCTCTTCCAACAATTTATAATCGGTTAAGTCATATTGAAGGGGAGTAATGGAAATTTTATGTTGTCTTAGAACCAGGTGGTCGATTTCCTCCTCTTCTCCGTTGGGTTCTACCTCGATTTTCTCGCCGGTTAACCAATAGTAGAGACGATTACGCGGATCGGTCCGCATTTGAAAGGTATCGGTAAATTTCAAACTTCCCTGACGGGTGATGGCAACGCCTTTGATCTGATCTTCCGGGAGGTAAGGAATGTTTACATTGAGGGTTGTCCCCTTGGGAAGCCCTTCCTCCATAACTTTTACAGCAAGTTTATGGGTAAATTTAGCTGCATAGCTGAAATCTGGGTTTTCCGCATGGGAAGCATCTAGGGATACGGCAATGGATGGGATTCCCAGAATAGTTCCCTCCGTAGCGGCAGAAACCGTTCCCGAGTAGATGACATTAGTACCCGTGTTAGGGCCATGATTAATTCCCGAGATGAGGATATCCGGTTTTACTTCCAATAAAGCATTAACCGCCAGCTTAACGCAATCCGCAGGAGTCCCGTTTACCGCATATCCAAAAAATTTCCCACCCCGTTCCACCTGCCAGACCCGAAGAGGATCGGAAATAGTTATAGCATGACCGACAGCGCTCCGTTCTCGCTCCGGAGCTACCACGATCACCTCTCCCAGGTTCTGTAATTCCTGGTATAGGGCCAGAATGCCTTTGGCATAAATCCCGTCATCATTTGTAATTAAGATGAGCATGTTGTATCAAATAACCATAATTATAGTCGCTGACCAAGCAGATCGGTTAGTACCGATATTCCACAAAATTGCTTTTACATTTATACATCTTTTTTCCTTGAGGAGCAAGTATACATCTTTTTTTCCCGGGGAGCAAGAGGAAAAGCGCCTGAAAATTTTTAAATCTCTCAGGTTGGTCCCCCGGATAGTTTTTCCTTGACAAGACGGGTTATTGTTATGTACTTTCAAGCGATGGGTATCCATCTCCCGGGCGAACCTGGGAGTATGTTCCTACCGAGATTTGGGATTTCTACTTTTGAAAAAGTAGCCCTAGGGCTTAGAACCTGAAGGCTATTTCTAACCCCATGAGTTTTAAAATGGATATAAAAGAGGAGATGATTCGGCTTGCCCGGCAAGCCAGACAAGCAGCTAAAAAACTGGCCAACTTATCCACAACAATCAAGAACAACGCCCTCCACTCCATGGCCGATGAAATCGAAGCTCAAAAGCAGCGAATCAAACAAGAAAATGAAAAAGATCTGGCCTATGCCCGGAGTAAAGGGCTCTCGTCGGCTATGATTGACCGGCTCCTCCTCAACGACAGACGTATAAAAGCGATGGCCGATGGACTTCGAGAAGTCGCCCTGTTGCCGGATCCTGTAGGAGAGGTAGTCGAAATGTGGCGTCGACCCAACGGTCTGGAAATCGGTAAAGTTCGAGTCCCTCTGGGCGTGATCGGTATTATTTATGAGTCACGACCCAATGTCACCGTAGATACGGCCGGACTCTGTCTCAAGGCCGGAAATGCCGTTATTTTGCGAGGGGGCTCTGAAGCCATTCACTCCAATATGTACCTCGCCGGTATTTTGACCGAATCTGCACAAAGGGCAGGGGTTCCAGAATATGCCATTCAAATGGTTAAAACTACGGATCGTCAGGCCGTCTACGAAATGCTCAAGTTAGATAAATACATTGATGTGATTATTCCCCGCGGAGGGGAGGAACTGATCCGGACCGTAACCGAGAACTCGACCATTCCCGTTATCAAGCATGATAAGGGATTGTGCCATGTATATGTGGACAACGACGCGGACTTAAAAATGGCTGAAGAAATCGCTTATAATGCCAAGGTTCAACGACCGGGAGTTTGTAATGCCATGGAAACTTTACTCGTCCATCAAGATATCGCCGAAAAGTTTCTCCCGGCCATGATCCAAAGATATAAACAAGCAGGGGTTGAAATTCGAGGATGTGAGCAGACCCGGGCCATAGTCCCGGATATTAAACCGGCTACGGAAGCAGATTGGGATACAGAATACCTGGATCTCATCCTGTCTATTAAAGTAGTTACCGGCATCGATGAAGCCATCGAGCATATTACAAAACATGGCTCGATGCTTTCAGAGGCCATTGTCACAGAGAATTACACCAAAGCCAGAAGGTTTCTCTGGGAAGTAGATGCTGCTGCGGTATATGTGAATGCTTCCACCCGATTTACCGATGGAAATCAATTTGGCTTGGGAGCAGAAATCGGAATCAGCACCCAGAAATTACACGCCCGTGGACCGGTTGGACTCAAGGAATTAACTTCTACAAAATATATCATCTACGGAAGTGGGCAGCTGCGAGAGTAAAAGTCGAAGGGGAGAGACCGACCTCCAATTCCATGGACAAAACCCGGACTGTGTCCTCAGTAGTCAGAGGCGTAAAGACCGGAAGCCGGAGATGAGAACCTGATAGCTGGCCCTAAGTACGGGCGTACGGCCGTACGCCCCTGCCCTCAAGATAGGACAAGATATGAATCGTAAAGTCTATTTTGAGCATGTAAAGAGAATTGTTGTCAAGGCGGGTACCAATATCCTGGTAGATAACCAGGGGGAATTGTACGAGGATTTTTTGAATAACCTGGCCGAGGATTTAAGTAGTCTTAAGAAAGAAGGTAAAGAGATCGTAATGGTAACTTCTGGCGCTGTTCGAACGGGAGTTTTCAAGTTGGGTTATGATCCTCTGGTTTCGGTACAGAATACCCAGATAAAGCAGGCTGCGGCAGCGGTAGGACAGGTTATACTCATGCAAAAGTATCAAGAAATCTTGAAAAAATTCGGATTATGGGTGGCCCAGGTTATGGTTACACGATCGGATTTTAGAATCTGGGAGAAGTACTTGAACATCCTAAACACCTTTAATTACCTGTTAAAAAACCCGCAGGTAATTCCCATTGTTAACGAAAATGATACCATCTCCACCGAGGGAATTGAGTTTGGGGAAAACGATACCCTGGCGGCTTTTATCGCAAACAAGATCGAGGCCGATGTGTTGATTTTTCTCTCTAATATCCCTGGGGTTTATAGTGGGGATCCAAAAGATCCCCGTCAGCAAGGTTCTCTGGAGTTTATTCCCGTTATCGAGAATATCACCCCGGAAATGGAACAGGCAGCGCAGCATGCCAGGATGACAAAAGGGAGTCGGGGTGGCATGTATACCAAACTTCAGGCCTGCAAAATGGCCATGAATTTCGGCATTTATACCGTCATTGCCCATGGTCATGAGAAAAACGTGGTGCGACGTATTCTGCATGGTGAAGAGGTCGGTACGCTTTTTCTACCCGGTAAGCGTCAGGTTCAACGTCGGAGAAATCGGAAGAATTGGCTGGCCCATGCTCTTTTTCCCAAAGGGAGAATCAAGGTAGACTCAGGTGCTAAAGCGGCCATTTGCCATCAAGGAGCCAGTCTGCTTCCTTCTGGAATCAAAGAAGTTGAAGGAAACTTTGTCCCCGGAGATTTGGTAAGTGTCGTAGATCTCGAAAGTCATGAAATTGCCCGGGGATTGGTGAGTTATTCTTCAGAGGAAATCATGAAAATCAAAGGAGCCAAATCGGGGGAAATCAAAGCCCGGCTGGGTTATGAACGTGGTGAAGATGAAGTCATTCATCGAGATAATCTGGTTTTATTGGTGTAAAGAATGATCACAAAACCCGCTACAAAGTTTTATAAAATCTACCATATGATCGGTACGGGATTTTATGTAGGATATACCCCTGTAGCTCCGGGTACAGTGGCTTCAGTAGCTACCCTTCCCCTCTATTTTATCCTCCGGCCCTTTCCCTGGACTCTCTATCTGGGGATAACCCTTCTTCTTTTTCTAGTTGGGGTTAAAGCTGCAAACGAAATTCAAAAAGTACTAGGCCAGCCAGATCCGGGTATCGTGGTGATAGATGAGATCGTGGGTTACCTTCTTACCTTATTTCTTCTTCCTAAAACTATCGGGTTTGTTGTGGGAGGGTTCTTCCTTTTCAGATTATTTGATATCTTTAAACCTTTCGGTATCCGGAAAATAGATCAAAATCCGAATCTGGCTGGATTCGGAACGATGGCAGATGACGCCATAGCCGGTATTTATTCAAATCTTGTTTTACAGGTAGTTCATTTGCTTCTAAAATAAAAACTATCCTTTGTCCTTTGTCCATTGCTTGTAAGTAATATAATTAGAGGGATTTATCTGACCCGCTAAAGGATACCTTACAAACAAGGGATAAAAGGACGATGGATAAGAAACGGTAGTTAGTGGTTGAAATTATCAGTGTTGGTCAGGATCTTGCTTCTGGACAGACCCAAAATTTAGGAGCCGCCGTGGTAACCCGGGAACTTTTGCACGCCGGAGTTGAGGTCGATTATACCACTTTTGTGGGAAACCGAGAAGATTACTTAGAGGAGATACTGCGTCAGGCTTTGCTTCGCTCCGGTTTAATTTTTGTCCTGGGTGGTTTAGGCTCCCATCATTATGATATTACCAAAAAAATCTTATCCCGGGTTCTTAATAAACGGCTGGTTTTAGATTATAAAGTTTTAGATAAAATCAAACAGCGCTTTGAAAAGCGTGGGGAGGTTATGCCACGTTCAGAAGAAAAGCAGGCGCTCATCTTGTCTGAGACCGAATTGTTAGAAAACCCCATCGGTATGTCTCCTGGATTTCTGTTTCACCAAGGTGATGCGGTGGTGATTGCCTTGCCCGGGGATCCGGTAGAAATCAAGGCCATCTGGACCCAGGAAGTTTTACCCCGATTGGACCTGCAAGGGTTGAAAAAGGTCCCCTCGGACACCCTGATTTTAAAGACCTGCGGGCTTGCAGAATCTACCTTAGAGGAATGGGTCCGGTCTGTTGTACGTAGTCAGGGTAATATCACCTTCAGTCTCATTCCCTATGGAGAGGAAGTGGAGATCGCCATGGAAGTGAAGGGTGAGACCCCGGAAGAGGTAGAGGCCCTTCGGCGTGATTTGGAGTATAAACTTAGAAGAAAGCTCGGAAGCTATCTCTATGGAACCGGTGAACAGACCTTGGAAGAAGTCGTCGGATCCCTTTTAGCCCTGAATCGAAAGACCCTGGCTGTGGCCGAATCCTGTACCGGAGGTCTTATTTGTCATAGATTGACCAATGTAGAAGGAAGCTCTCGTTATTTTGAGCGGGGGATTATCTCTTACAGCAATGAGGCCAAGATGAGTTTACTGGATGTTTCTCCGGAGATTATTCGGGAAAAAGGCCCAGTGAGTGCCGAAGCGGCCATTGCAATGGCGGAAGGAGTTCGATGGATCTCCCAGACCTCTTTGGGATTAGCCACCACAGGAATCGCAGGGCCGTCAGGTGGAACCCCGGAGAAACCGGTTGGGTTGGTTTATATTGCTCTGGCAGCCGAGGGTAGAGAGACTAAATCGGAGCGGTTTTATTTTTCGGGAGACCGAAATTCCATTAAATTAAGGGCTTCTCAAATGGGCCTGGATATGATTCGTAGACACCTGACCAGTTTATAATTATGATCCGGTCTTTCATTGCTATAAAAATTTCGGAGGAGGTTCTTCAAAAGATCGTAGAAGTTCAAAATATCTTAAAAGAATCTGGAGTATCCGTCAAATGGGTTGAACCGGAAAATATTCACTTGACCCTTAAGTTTCTCGGAGATACCTCTGAATCCCAGATCGAGGATATCGTTCGGGTGATGCAGGAAAGTACCCAAGGAACCGGTCCTTTTCAGATTTCCATAGCCCGCGTAGGAGCGTTTCCAAACCTTCGATATCCGCGAGTCATCTGGGTGGGGGTTCAGGATGTCCAGGAAGCCCTTCAGAAAATTCAACACCGACTGGAGCAGGGTCTTCATGGCTTAGGATTTGCCATTGAAGAAGGTGTGTTTAAACCCCATATTACCCTCGGGCGGGTTAAATCCGAAAAGAACAAAAGCAATTTGTTAAGGACGGTGGAAACGGTGGTAAATACAGAATTTGGTGTTCTCCAGGTCAATCACATCCATCTTATTCGAAGCGATTTAAAACCAACCGGGCCGGAGTACACGGTGATTCAAAGTGTTGAATTAAGGAATTAAAAAATACAAGGGTCCGTAGTCATTTCCTGCACACAATTTCAATAACTTCCCGTTTAGCCAGGGATTTGGTAATGGCGTCCGGGGGATCGTTATCGATATCGGTATTTCCGGCCGGTCTGCTGTAGTTGATTTTCATATGTACCTGATCATCCTGGGTAAATAGACCACATCCGCAACTTCCTACGGCAACCATGACAGAAGGTCGGTCCGATGCATGGAAAAATCCTACGGCATGGCCTAATTCATGGGAGGTTAACTCGTCAAAGGGAAAATTAGGATTTAATACTAACCGTGTTACCGCTGCATCGATTCGATTTCCGAAGGTTTGGGTTCGGGTAACCCCAAAGGCACCTCTTTGGAGAATAGTATGGTCAAATTTAATAATAATGGTTCCTGAAGTTAATTCGGCGGGGGGATTACTGGTTACCGTAATTCGAGAGCCTGTGATAAATCCCTTGGTAAAAACCGGCATGCTTTGGCGGATGACACTTTTTACAGTATCCACCGTGCTTGAAGGGATGGGGGCTCCGGTACCGATTTCAGGGCTGGTGTCGATAAAGAAGGTAGGCTCCGAACCTTCCCATCGATTGGTGGGGCGTAAGAAAAGGCTTTCTTCCGCATCGCGAACCAGTTGCCTGTAAAACTGTAAACTAAAGGCACCGGTTTTTTCAATGACATCGATATTGGCCACAAGGCTACGGGATAAATCCTTTGTGACCTGTCTAGGATATTGTGAAGGACCATCGACATTAATTCCTACCACTCCACTAAAACTTCCGGGTATAATATAATCTCCATTACTAGTGGTGGTTGCTGCTGCCCCTCCAATTCGGACTGTAGAGCCTGCAATGGGCCCGCCACTGATGGTGCCGGTAATTTTTCCCATTACGTTTCCAGGCCCCGGAGGGGTTGAAGGACCTCCATTCTCATTATTACAACCTGCTGAATAAAGAACCGAGGCTAAAAGAACAACCTTCAAAACACGCACAAAGTCATATCGCCCCATGAATTTTTACTCCTCGCCAAAAAACTTAAGTTAAGATGCACTTGTGTTGTAGAAAAGGGTTGACTTTCTGAGAAGATGAAGGTATGAAATCAAGTAATACCTTGATCCTCCGGGTTTAATAAATCCAGGCTCAGATCCTGTGAAGACGTTAAAGGGTTATGAACCTGTTTTAGGCAATTTACCTCCATCCAGAATGGCATCTAGAGAGGGGGTTGTCCCGTATTTTCGAATCCATTTCTTTCGGGCTTTTCCCATTTTGGTTTTTTTACGCTTTCTAATATTGGTAACACGAGCTGTAGGGGACGCCATAGGGTAACACCTCCAGGGTCAGAAATTTATAAGAGATTATCCATAAATTTAAAACCTTGTTTCCTATTTAACGTCTATATAATATCCGTTGTCTACAGAGCTGTCAAGATCTTTCTTAACTTATAACGAGTGGGCCAGTTAAGCAGGAGGGAAGCAGGTGGGAGTGACAGGCCGGGAAAAAAGTTTTCTGTTACCACACTGCTTTAAGAGGTTTGGAAAGTGGAAAAGGTTTTGATTGTTGATGATAACCCTGGGATCCGAGAGGTCCTCAGCGCCGGATTTAAATATATGGGGTACGAGTGTATTCTGGCTGAGGATGGCGAAGATGCTCTGGAAAAGCTAAAGATGTATACTCCTGATCTCGTCATACTGGATATCATGATGCCAAAGATAGATGGGTTTCAGGTTTGTCGCATGATTAAGAAAAATATTTTTCTATCCAAAATTCCTGTCATTGTACTGACGGCTAAAAACAGCATTGAAGATCGCATCTACGGACTGGATGAGGGAGCCGATGATTATATAGGAAAACCCTTCGATTTAAAGGAGCTTCTGGCGAGGGCTCGATCTCTGATTCGGAGAACCCGATTGGTGATGGACCGGGATCCTTCTACGAATTTACCGGGGGCTGCGGCCGTCGAGCGGGAGATCCAGTCCCGAATTGAAAGTAAAACTACCTACGCGGTATGTTACATGGATTTGGATAATTTTAAAGCTTATGCAGACAATTACGGGTTTAACATGGCCAATAAAGTGATTCAAATGACGGCCCGGGTGATTGCAGGGACGGTTATGTTAGAAGGGAATGAAGATGACTTTGTGGGTCACATCGGCGGGGACGATTTTATCGTGATTTCCACGCCTGAGAAATTTGAAGTCATCTGCCAGCGGGTTATCAAAGAGTTCGATGAAAAAATTCTTTCTTATTATCATCCAGAGCATCTTCAAAAAGGGAGCTTTCGAGGGGTTGATCGGGAGGGTATCGAACGGGACTTTCCTATTACCACCATCTCCATTGCGGTTGTTTTAAGCGACTATAAGGAATTTGCCTCTCCCAGTGAAATTGGTCAGGTGATCGCAGAAGTTAAGAAAACCGCCAAGAGAATTAAGGGGAGCAATTATCAAGTACTCAGAAAAACTTGATAACCCGTTGTCAGTTGTCCGTTGTCTGGAGTCCTATACGGTGAAAAACGACGCACAACTGACAACGGGCAACAGATAAAAATGGCCATTATTACCATCTCCAGGCAGCTAGGTAGTGGGGGCAATGCCACGGCCAATAGGCTGGCGAAGATTTTAGGCTATAGTCTGATTGATAAGGCCAAAATTCATGAGATGGTTTCAGACTATGGACGGTTTAAGACAGAGTTGGAAAAGGTCGTTAACGAAGAAAAACCCGGATTCCTGGATAGATTTTTCCGAAGTCAAGAAATTTACCTGGACCTCCTTCAGTCCTTGATCTATGAGATTGCTTGTATGGGAAATGTCATTATCATGGGTCGTGGTGGGCATATGATCTTAAAAGATGTGCCGGGTGTATTACGGGTCAAGATGATCAGCCCCTATGAGCTCAGAATAAAACGCGTAATGGAAGATCAGGGGGTCAGCCGGGAAACTGCCGAAGAGCTAATTCGCCAGAATGATCGGGAGAGGACCGGTTTTATGAGATATTTATTTGATATCGATGAGGCCGATCCGAACTTTTACGATCTGGTCATCAACACCGAACATATAAGTATTGCAACCGCCGCCGATTTCATTGCACAGGCTGTAAAATCTCCAGAATTACAGGCAGCCAGTTCGGAATCCATGGAAATGCTTAAAAGATTGGCCCTGGCAAAAAAAGTAGAGATCGTCATTACCGATGAAGCTTCAAGCTCTTCCTATATGAGGGTACAGGTCAATGCCCATGGGGTCGTTACTCTGGAAGGAATCGTCCGCAGTGAAGAGGAAAAACGAAAAGTAGAAGAAAAGGCGCTTTCTGTTCGTGGAGTCCGGGAAGTTATCAATAATGTAGCCATCGTAGAAATCCCGCCAGGGGCCGAGTGGCCGCAAGGATGGTAGAACCAGGTTGGCAATCTCGGATCCTGGTTGATGGTTTTCAGTGACAATTCAAAAGAAAAGAGATTGACTTTTAACTCGACGGTTTTGTATATTAACTTAGATTAGTGAACGCGATTTTTTAAGTAAACGGTCATAAGAAATGACAGGATTTCTATGGTCGTTTCCTCCGTGGATATATAAGGACGGGTTTGTGATCGATTACTTAGCTAACACTCTGGTCTTGTAAACGTTGTGTAGATGACAGATTACAAGGAGAATTCTTATAAGAACCTGTTTGATTTAAAGTAGGAGGCAAGGGCACCTATGATGTTACCAGCGACTCAGTTGCGACGGGGTATGACCATCATCCATAATGGGGATCTGTATAAGGTAGTTAGTTTCCAGCATGTTACCCCCGGGAACTGGCGGGGTATGGTTCAAACCAAGCTGAGGAATCTCAAAACGGGCTCCCTGATTGAATACCGGTTCCGTTCAGAAGATCGAGTGGAACGCGTGGTTTTGGAAGAAACCGAAATGGAATATTTATATAATGATGCCACGGATTATTACTTTATGAATACAGAAACTTATGAACAGATCAGTATTCCGGCAGAGATATTAGGAGATAGTGTCTTTTATCTGACTCCCAATACCAAAATCCAGGTAGAGTTTTATGAAGGAAAGCCGGTGGGTATCGAATTACCTTTGGTGGCGGAATTAAAGGTTGTTTCTACGGAACCCACGTTAAAAGGAGCAACGGTTGATCGGGGAAGTAAACCGGCTACTTTGGAAACAGGACTTGTAGTTCAAGTGCCGCCTTTTATTCAAGAAGGTGATGTAATTAAAGTCGATACCACAGAAGGTAAATATCTCAGCAGGGCATAGGATCTGTAAGGGTTCTGATGCTGTCCTCATCATCTGCCTTCTTTATCTGCCTTCTTTATCTTCTAACCATTCCTCATCTTCTTTAGCTGATAAAATTCCTTGGCCGATAAAAACAAAGGGGCAGATTTATCTCTGCTCCTGGATATTTTTTGTTTGAATGAATGGGGAGTTTTTTATGGATATAACTTTCATCGGCTATGGGTTAAAACGCTCCTACCGTTTTAGTCTTCCCAAGATCTGAATGTCTTAAGGGAGAAGGACTCAGTGAGCTTTTTCAACACAAAATTACAAGGTGCTTTACTTTTTCTTTGACAGGACTCTTAATTCATTCTACAATTTTTTATGGTAGAATTTCATAATAATAAATAAATCTTAATAAGATTTTTCTTTACTTATGTCTTCTTTTTATTTAAAGAGATGAATTATGAAGGAAAAGTTAGTCCTAATAGCCGACGATGATCCCAATTTTCGAAAGCTCCTGTGTTATTGGATTGAGAAATGGGGATATCAGGTTATACAAGCCCAGAATGGAGAAGAGTGCTTAGAGCTCCTGAGTCAAAAACCCGATGTTGTTTTAATGGATGTGATGATGCCCGTTCTGGAGGGATTAGATGCCTTAAAAGAAATCAAAAAACGAGATGACCAGCTTCCCATTATTATGCTTACTGCGGATCACACGGTGGAAAAGGCTGTGGAAGCCATGAAACTCGGTGCTTATGACTATCTGCTGAAACCGATATCGGAAGATAAATTGAGAATTTTGATCCAGAACGCCATGGAAAAGTACACACTAGCCCAAGAACTTCGACGATTAAAACATCAACTCCAGGAAAAGCATGTTTTTAGTAATATCATAGGCTCGAGTGCCAAGATGAAAGAGATCTTCGCTCAGCTTGAAAGTGTTCTCAACACCGATGTATCTATTCTTATCCATGGGGAAAGTGGAACCGGTAAGGAGCTTATCGCTAGAGCCATCCATTATAATAGTCATCGTCGAGATGGACCTTTTGTTGATATTAATTGTGCAGCTATCCCGGAAACTCTTTTAGAAAGTGAGCTCTTTGGGCACGAGAAAGGAGCTTTTACGGGAGCTATTGAGAGAAGGCAAGGAAAATTTGAGCAGGCGGACGGTGGTACTTTATTCCTCGATGAAATCGGCGAAATGAGCCTGGTGACTCAAGCCAAAATCCTGCGTGTTATTCAGGAGAAATCCTTTGATCCTGTGGGGGGTAAGAAAAAGGTACAGGTTGATGTGCGGATTATTGCCGCAACCAATAAAGATCTAGAAGCAGAAGTCAAAGCTAAAAATTTTCGAGAAGATCTTTACTATCGAATCGCAGTGTTCCCCATTTACCTGCCCCCTCTGCGAGAACGTCGAGAGGATATTCCTCTCCTGGTCTTTCATTTCCTGAATAAGTACTCTCAGGAATTCGGTAAGAAGATCTCCAGTGTTTCGCCTAAAGCTATGGAAGCGCTCTCGGCCCACCCCTGGAAAGGTAATATTCGGGAACTGGAAAATGTTATTCAACGGGCCTTAATCTTATCCCGTAACAATGAGCGGCTTGAGTTAGAAGTCCTTCCCCGAGATATTCAAAACTTAATACCTGATTTGGAGAAAACCTCGGTGGAAGAAGATAAAGATATCCTGGTGCCTCCTCCCTCTACAGAAATCTCTTTACCGGGCCTTGAACCGGATAAAATTTTACCCTTTGATGAGGTTGAAAAAAGAGTACTCCAACATGCCCTGAAGCTTACAAAGGGAAATGTTTCTCAAGCCGCTAAAGAGTTGGGTATTGGCCGAACAACCCTTTATAGAAAATTAGAAAAGTATCAGCTTGTAACCGAAGAATAAACCATGTGTCCGTCTTCTTGAATAAAAATTACCTACTATGCATCCTACGATTTTAGTAGTAGAAGATGATGAAACTCTGAGGACCTTGGTCATGGAGTTGTTAATGAAAGAACAATTTCATGTGGTTACAGCTCGAACAGGAGTGGAGGCTTTAGAGCTTTTAAAAAATGGACTCAAACCGGATTTAATTATTTCGGATATCATCATGCCGGAAATGGATGGCTACGAGTTGTATCAAAGAGTCCATAATCATCAAAACCTCATCCCTATCCCTTTTATCTTTTTAACAGCCAAAACTGGAGAGGAAGAGATCCGTCAAGGAAAATCCCTTGGGGTGGATGAATATATCACGAAACCCTTTAAGCTCGAAGATCTCATCATTGCGGTTAGAGCGCGGCTCAAGAGGACCGAAGAATTTAGAAAAGGATTTCAAGACCCTATCTTAGAGAAACTGGAAGACTTGCAGAACCTTCTACGAATTACAGCCCACGAGCTTAAAACCCCCATTGCCTCCATTGAAAGTATTTGTAAAATGCTCATGACTGAATCCATGACAGAAGCAGATCGACAACAGTTCTTGCATATGCTTCAAAATCAAACCATCGGACTTAAGGAGCTCGTCAAAGACCTTCTAGAATTGAACTACCTGGAAACCACCACGAGCAAAGAAAAACTCGAAAAAGAGAAAATTTTCCTGCTGGAACTCATAAACCTGGGAATCTCCGGTACCAGTGAATTGAAAACGCCTAACCATCGGATCAAAATAGAAATTTCTGAACCCAACCTCTGGGTTTATGGAAATAAGTTCCAATTAAGATTGGTCCTTACCAATCTTTTAAGTAATGCGATTAAATACTCCTTCAAGGGCGGAGATATCCTAATTCGTGTAGAAAATATACAGGAGGATAAAAAAGCCAAAATCAGCGTGATAGATAACGGAATTGGAATCGATGAAGCCAATCTACCCTACATCTTTGATAAATTTTATCGCATTAAGACCAAAGAAACGGAAAATATCCCCGGTACCGGCTTAGGGTTAACCATCGTTAAATATATTTTAGACCTCCACGATACAAAACCAGAGATTAAAAGCATTCCGGGAAAAGGGACCCATATTTCCTTTACACTCCCTATCTGTCAAACTTGAGCTGGATTCTTGTTCCATGTCGAAACAGGAGGGTTAAGGGAAAAGTCCTGAGGGAAAAAGGATTCTCTAGGACCCCTGCCTGGAGCTCCAATTCTGCATAAATTGTTAATCTCCGTAAATGCCATTAAGACCCTGTTCCCCCGGTCTCCTACAACGGCTTTATAGGTTTTATAAATTTCCCTTTTCTCCTCTCCAGGGCCATCCAGGATCACTTCCTCTATTCCTATGGACCGAATCCTCTTTGAAATAGGTCATCCACTTTACGTCCTCCTCTTGGTTTGCCTGAGTGCGTTGAAGGGAAATAAACCCCTGTTTCCATAGGCCTGTCCTGGATTTATGGAAGAGCTTCATCATACCTCTGCTTTATGAACCTAAAGCCTTGACAACTCGCAAAAATAATGCCACTTCGGATTGAAGGAGGTGTATCCTGTCAATTCCCACTGAGGAGGGCCGCCTACTGGGTAAAGGTGCCCATGTGGGGCCTTAATAGACAACAATAGATAACCCCTCCCTCTTTCAAGGATAGGTTTTTTCCCACCTGATCCCCTGCTCCCCCCTACAGATCAAGATAAGAAGGTGAGCTCCGGTGGGGTAACCTGTTTAATAGACCGCCACCAGAGAACTTGAAAAAATTCTAAATTTATGAATTCCCCGACTTGCGGCGGGGGTTACCAACTGTTCACCCTCTGATGAGACCTTTTATCCTTATCCTGATGCCTATGCCTCCTGACCTCCCAGATCGGGAAGGGGGTACTCGAGGATGGCTTGGATCCCCAATCTCCTCTTCCCTCGTGGGGAATGGGAATTGGAGGGGTGAGGTCAAAAAATACCTTTGAAAACCCTTCCCTCCCCCCATGCAAGGAGGATGGAGGTAGGTCCCTACCCTTTACACTTACTGATATAAGATCCTCTACCCTGAAGAAGCTGCCTGAAGGGCAGAGAGATTTTATAGAATCCTTTTCCTCTTCAATCCCGTCCCTTTACCGGATAAATCCGGAGCTTTCTTCCGGTCTAGAAGATGCTGTGCTGAAGTGATACAAGCTGGTTGGCATGGCTATTGCTCTAATTCATCGTCATATTTAATTCAAGCAAGTTACAATTCAGAAGAGCGAGTCGTGTCATTGTGAAGAATCAACCAAGCTGGTAATCTCTCTAGAGCTTATCCTAAGGAGATAAAACTACTGGATCTGAGAATTCCGATTCTTATGAAGACTATTAAACTTAAAATTCCAAGCAGGTTAGAATCTCTGGAATCCATTGAGAAGGCTTTAGATTATCTAAAAGGGGAGTATGATAAGATTTCTGGGGGAAAAAATTTTCCTTTAAACCAGGTTAAAATAGCCACCTTTGAAGCATTTTCTAATGCTGTAAAACATGCCCATCTGAATCGCCCGGAATTGGAAATTATTATCCAGTTAACTTTAGAAGCTCAGAAATTTGAGGTTCAGATCTTTGATTGCGGAAAAGGATTTGACTTTGAAAAAATGAAGATACTTTCACAGGCCCGTGGCGCTCTCTTGAATTACACCTTCCGGCCCGCCTCCTTATCTGAAATAGGATTTGGAATTTTCATCATAACCAGTCTGATGGATCAAGTTTTGTATATCCCTGCCACAGGAGGGTCTAAATATAACCAATTGGTTATGATCAAATATCTTTCTAGAGCCCCATCCCAGGAATTAAACGTTTAAAATTAGATTTTTATTGACAAAAAAATAAACTCCCAGTTAGCATTTCGGCTATCAGAATTTCTCAAAGTTTTAGAAATTCTGTGATACCTGACATTTTTAGGGAAACTCAAATTACCTGAAGGATGTTCTTTTCCAACAATATCCAAAGGGGGTTTTTACATATTTTGTCGATAAATTCGATGCTATACCTCTTTCTAACTAAAAGCCCTTGTTGTGGTTTAGCTTCATCCTCAGGACCTTTAATCCAAGGAGGTATCCATTATGGAATTTGATTTTATAAAACATTTTCGTAATGTAAAACTCGAAGAAAATCCCGGGTTTGAGTTTAGAACCCATCACGAACAAGGGGCTGCCTTTTTTACTTTTGGGAGTTTAGGAGAACGGATTAAGGGGATTATTGATGAGTATGCTAAAAAGCGACGGTTGGATCGAAGATCTTTTCTAAAAACTGCAAGTGGCTTTGCTGCGGCCATGTTGGCGGTTAATAAAGTGAGTGGGATGAAGTTTTTTGAGGTTAGCGAGGCCGAAGCTATCGACGAAGCTGCTGCCATGGAATATTCCACGGGTAATGAATTCATTATAGACATGCACACCCACGTGGGATGGCGGAAGGCCGGATTTACCAAAGAAAATACCACAGAAAGAGGGATGTGGTTCGTTAAATTGTTGGATGACCTGGGAAAATCTATGGGGCTACCTAATGGGTTGAGGGATATGGATGTAGACGGTTTTGGGCGGTTGATCTATAAGGAAAGTGATACCGCCATGGCCATCGTTAATATGTTTGGATTCAAAGAGGATTATGGTGGTATGGACATGAACCCCATTGAAGAGGTGGCCGAAGCCCGGAATCGTTGGCCAAATCGAACCATCCTTTTAGGCGGTGGACTTACCATTAATCAGGGTATAAATGAAACCCTGGAAAGACTCGATCACTTTATTAAGGATCTGAAGATATCCGGACTAAAATTGTATACCTTTGATAGCACCCCGAAAAAAGGCTGGTGGTTTGATGACGACAGGGCCTATCCCCTTTGGGAGAAGTGTCAAAAAGAAGGAATTAAGGTTATAGGATGCCATAAAGGAATCCCCTTTGGTCAGTTTATGGCCCGCTATTCCCATGCCGAAGATCTGGATCGAGTGGCCGATGACTTCCTGGATATCAACTGGGTTGCCTTCCATTCTGGCTGGCCCTATCATCATGAATTAGCCGCCCTTAAAGCCTTTAAACCCCAGAGAAATAACCTCTGGTGCGAACTCGGCTCGACCTTTGCGGCTACCGTTACCAATCGTCCTGTTGAATGTGCCCATATTCTGGGAACTTTGATTCGAGATCTGGGAGCCGACCGGGTCTTGTGGGGTACTGACAGCCCACTCTGGGGAAAAGCCCAGTGGCAAATTGAAGCTTTCCGAAAATTCCAGATTCCAGATCAACTGGCCGAAGGCTATGGTTATCCCAAACTGACCGATGAGATTAAACGGAAAATCTTAGGTGAAAACCACGCTAAACTCTTCGGCATTAATATCGAAGAAAAGAGGAAAGAGATTAAACTGCGGGAAGCTTAATCATCCAGAAGGAGAAGTAAGCAGATTCGTAGTAACGATTTTAATCTCCCCTCCTCAAAGGGGAACGGATTAAAATCGTTACTACCCCTTATCGAGGAATTTATTATGCCGTTCTATGAATATAAATGTAATCAATGTGGATATTTTTTTGAAGTCCGCCAAAGTATGAAAGACGAACCTCTTTCCACATGCCCCCGGTGTCAGGGATCGGTTCAAAGGCTGATTTCGGCTCCTGGAATTAATACAAAAAATTTTTCCAGCCCAACAGCAGCTAAATTTGCCAGATATTCCGACAAGGATTTAAGACATCTGGACTTAGAACCGGTCAAGCGTTCCCCGGATCCGCTTGCACCGCCTCCTCTGACCCCTAAAAGACAAGAGTTATAAATTGCTGGTGGGGTGAGGTTTGGCCCCCCAAAACAAAGACAAGGGTGGAGATATTGGTGGGGATTACCCCACCCTGTACAGATGGAATTCTGGGCTATTCTACTGGTTGTCGGTTCTTCGTTTATCCATGCCTTTTGGAATTTACTTACAAAAAAAGTTGAAGAGGGTGTTCCTTTCTTATGGTGGGCTTTTGGGGTCTCACTGCTTGTTTATGCCCCTTTGAGTCTGGCTTTCCTCTCTAAAAAGGAGCTCCTTTCACCCGCTGGAAGGTTCATTTTCTTTGGGGGTACCTTTGAGGTGGCCTACTTTCTCGGCTTGAGTAAAGCCTATGCCAGGGGAGACCTTTCTCTGGTTTATCCCCTGGCTCGATCGGCCCCTATCTTTGTTCCTATCTGGGCAACTATTTTTCTAAAAGAACACATCTCCTGGACAGGCTTAATAGGAATCTTAACGGTAATTTTGGGCGTATTCGTGGTCTCTCTAAGGTGGGGAACCTCTCTGCTCTCTCCGGAGTTAAAAAGTCAACCCATCGGTTTGGCACTTTTTACCGCCCTGGCCTCTTCGGGTTACTCGGTTGTGGATAAAGTAGGGGTGAGCTACATGCATCCCCTTCCTTACATATATCTGGAATTTGCCGTTACCTGGTTCGGGCTAGGACTCTATCTCCTCTTCTTCCATCGGGGAAATTCCCTTTCCAAAACCTGGCAGCAAAATAAAAAATCTATCCTCCTGGTTGGGGTTTTTATGACCCTAAGCTATTTACTCATCCTCTTTGCCCTGCGAATTGGGAAAGTTAGTTATGTCATCGCGCTACGACAAATCAGTATTGTTTTTGGGGTTTTGTTGGGAAGCCTGATCTTGAAGGAAAAATATGGGAAAACCAGGCTCCTGGGTGCTTTGATTATCTGGTTAGGCGCCATTCTCATAAGCCTGGCCCCATGAACTCTCCATAGGTAGCGAACAGCAGACGATAGACCAGGGATCACTCTCCACCGATTTCTGCTCGCTACCTCTGGCCCTTTGCCTTCTCATGGCTTGGGTTTAACGATAATTGTTCCGGTCATGGCAGGATGTAACCCGCAAACATAGTCGTAAGTCCCCGGTTCGTTGAACTGAAAAACATAGGAATTGGGAGGCATTAATTGACCGGTAAAAAATACCGATAGACCTTCCTTATTCTTAGCAAGGCTCTTTGCACTATGTTCAATTCCATGCTTATTGACCCATCTGACACTGTCTCCTACATGGATAACCAGAACCTGGGGAACAAAAATATGGAGTATGGATACTTCATGAACAACCGGACCATTTGAAGCCGTATTTTCTGTCTCCTTCTGTTCCCCTTTACCCTCGGTTTGCTGAGCTCGTAAAGAATTCAGAGGTATTAAAAGTAATCCTGCCGTTAGAAGAAAAACGGTCCATTTCATAAGAAACCTTACCCAAGGGCACAAGTCTTAGTTTTTGGACGACTCTCTTTCACCCTAAGCCCAAAACTAAAACCTTAGCCTGTGTGAAAATACCTGCCTATCCGCTTACTGAAGTTGTTTAAGGGCCTCCTGTACAATAGCTTTCACATATTCGTCGGTTTCACCTCCTAAGAGTTCTTGTAAGGGTTTGATTCCCCGTTTGTCTCCCATCCTCCCTAAAGCCCAGGCTGCTCTGGCCCTGACTTCCCGCTCGGGGTCCTTCAGGGTTAGAATAAGAGGCTCTGTAGCCCGACGATCCTGGATCATCCCTAGAACTAAAGCAGCACTTTCTCTTGCTCCCGGGTCGGCAGCCTGCAAGCCCTTGACAAGGGATTCCACTGCGGGACTCCCTATCGCCGTCAGGGCAGAGGCGACCTGGGTTCTGACTTCAGGATCTTTATCATTTAACGCTGCAACCAGGGGCTCTATCGCCCGAGGGTCCTTAATAAGTCCCAGTGCTGCGGCCGCTCCGCTTCGCGTAAAAGCCTCTTTATCTTGAAGAAGAGCCAGAAGTGGTTCCACTGCTGGAGTTTTGATGGTTCCTAAAGCTGAAATGGCATGATCTCGTACTTTGGACTGTCTGTTTTTTAAGATATTTATAAGCGGTGGAATGGCTATTTCTCCCATCATGCCTAAAGCTTCTACCGCTTGCCACTGAACCTTGGGATCGGTATCTTGTAAAGTCCTTATGAGAGGTTCTACAGCCCTGGGATCCCGTAGAGTTGCCAGAGAAGAAATCGCATGCTCCCGAACCTGGGCACTTTCATCTTTTAAAGCTTCCAAAAGAGGTTCTACAACCCGAGGATCTTTAAAAAGACCCAGGGTTGCAGCTGCATCGGCTCGAACATCTGCATTGGGATCTTTTAAAGCTACAACAAGAGGTTCAATAGCTACAGGATTTTTTAACGATCCCAATTTGTCGATGGCTTTCAAGCGGGTGGATACCTCCGGTGATTTGAGATCCCTTATGAGATCATCCACCTCTCCGGCATAGACTAGGGGAATCCATAAGATTACGATAAAAATCCCTATGACTCTCCGGATCATTGGAATCTGCATGGGTTACCTCCTGGGTTGCCGGAAATAAACATGTTGAGTTTTATGATTGGCCCCGAATGGCCAAAATCCCTTGCAAGGGGTTTCTATAGGGAAAAATTATAAGATAAGAATGATTCCGGGTCTTCCCTGAAAGCCAATTTATCTAAACCGGGTTTCTACGTCAATATCTTTTCATGCCGGGGTTATTTTTCCCGGTTGCAAATTTAAATTCAAAAATTTAAATTAAAACCCATACCAGATCTGATTCAAATTCTTACCTGAGGTTGAAAAAATGGCACAGAAAGATTTTAGAACGGTTATACAAAAGCGCTTGGAATTAAGTATCAAGTACGGAGATAAGTGTATTAACAGTGCTGCCGGCACCCCAGATCAGGAATTGGTTCGTACACTTTCTCTAGATTTGCTTCAAACCCTCCAACAAGAAGTAACACCGGAGGAATGGTTAAAAGCCGTAAATCTGAATTATCACCAGGGAACCGGCTTAGAAGATCAGATTTTGGAGTATCTGGCCTCTATTTTGGGTAGGGAAGGAATTAAAAATTATCGGCTTTATGTCTCCGACAGGGGCTCTCAACAGATCCTGGATGAAACTATGGCCATTACCTGGCAGGAGGATGGGCTCATCGGCATTTTTGAACCCTATTACTACGGACAGACCCATATCCTCAATCAGAAACACATAAAACGGAATGTGAGATCGGTTCTGGGAAAGAACAAGGGTTTAGAGGATATTATAAAAGAAATGTCCGAGATGGCCGGAAAACAAAAAATACTGCTGGTCGTTAATGAGAATCCTGTATCGATTCCGGTTAAGGGTAAAGTTCATGAAATCTTGAATGCCCTGGATACTCATAAAAATGTCACTTTACTCTTAGATGATGCCTATCCCTTTAATCCAGAGGGACTCAGACTCTTGGTTATTCAGGCAGCAGGTAAAGATCTTTTGAACCGAATCATTTATGCAGGAACTTTCTCTAAGACGGTATCGGCCCCTGGACTTGGAATAGGATTTGCCTTAGCTTCGGAAGATCAGATCAAGAAGTATTTCATTAAATCTGAGGCCGGAGGTCTCTGTGCAAGAAACGCCGGACACGGAATCTTCAGTTTGTATCTGTCTAAAAGATCCCTAGCCAAACTCATGGAACAATGTACACAACTTTATCTGACCAAACACCGGCTCTTAATGGACAGCCTTCAACCTTTACACGCCTATGGGGTTAAATGGGACAGGGATCATACCTTTTATGCCTGGATGGAGTTTCCGGAAGGTATCGATACCTCTTTTGAAACCGAGTTTGCCAAAAGAATGTGGGATCCAGAGGTTGGTGGTTATTCTTTACATTACATCCCAGGGGTGTATTTCGCCCTTCAGTTCGAGGAAGAACTGAAGAATTATGTCCGGATTTCTATCAGTGCAGTGCCGGAGAAACTGGTACCTGAAATAGGATCTAAAATTAAGGCAGTATTAGAAGATATGGGAGTTACCGTTTAAACTATTTCCATAAACGGGCTTGACAATCTCATAAGTCAGAATGTAATTTATAAACGCGGGGTGGAGCAGTCTGGTAGCTCGTTGGGCTCATAACCCAGAGGTCGTCGGTTCAAATCCGACCCCCGCAATTCGATTAGCGTCTCAGAGTGTAACCCTTAAGAATCTGCCTGCTGCTGTGCCTACCGGCAGGTAGAGAAAAAACAAGCCTTATTTCGGGTGGTTACCCGAATAAGGCTATTTTTTTGTCTGGCGAGAGAATATCCCCCAAGTTACTACTCCCTTGTCATGGTTCCCAGCCTTAAGGGATAACGGAAAGGATTAAATGATCTGTGGCAGGTCCAATTGAAAAGACGGGAGAGATTTAAACCTATTGAAATTACAGATGCTCAGATTACTAAGGCAGTAAGACTGCAGAGCTTACAGCAAGAGTTGAACCCGCATTGACTACCCCCAGGGTAAGCTATGGTTTGTAGACTTTAGCGGTCCGGGAGTATCCGTGAAAACCGATTTTGTATCCTTAGACGGTATTTAAATAAAGTCCTCCCTAAAATTAACTTTCCCCAACATGTTTTTAAAAATACCCAAAAGGAATACTTAATTTCAATTGGAAAGAAATTTTCGCCTTTTATTTTAAACCTTTTAAGAAGAAAAAATATCCAAATAGATAGCGAATACGTTCACAATTCCCTTTCCACTGACACAGAAACTTTCCTATGAATTAGGAACGTATTCGCTGATCATAGATTTTAATATCTATCGTTTACTAAACTCGTTACGATAGGAGTTTCGCCTTGACAGGATAGAAGTAACGAGCTAATCTTAGGTTTAACTCCAGGAGTGGGTACGGAGTCTGAATCTTCTCTTCATCTATAACCTCTCAAAGGGTACGGAGACAGGTATTCCGTACCCTTGTATCCTTTTTTCCTAAGGGATACGGATAAATTTTTATACCTGTTTAGCCTGAAATTTCTTTCTTATTTTCTTAAAATTGAAAAAGTAATCTGGATAAATGGTTGGTCCCGAAAAAATTGGTACCGTTGATTCTGAACCTTAAATAAAGCTTGTCAAGTAAATTCGTAGCCGGGTATATTTTATTTTAAAGGAAAGTTGGTGGAAAAATATGATCCTCAAGGAACTCAAAGCGATTCAGGATCGCCATGGTTTTCTTCCCGAAGAGGAATTGCGTCGATTGGCAGTTCAGTGGAAGGTACCTCTCTATGAGATTTATGGAGTTGCCAGTTTTTATCCCCATTTTCGGTTAAAACCCCGAACCTCCCATGAAATTAAAATCTGCACAGATATCTCCTGCCACCTTCGAGGCGCTTCCCGATTACGAGATCAGATCGAAAAAGCAATTAATGCTACAAATTTTAAAGTGGTTTCCATCCAGGAGGTTTCTTGCCTGGGACAATGTGATGCCCCCATTGCCGTTTCCGTCAATGAGAGAATTTATTCAGGACTTACCAAAGGAGAGTTACAAGCCCGGATAGAAGCTCTGGTTACCGGACAAGAAGAATTAAAAGAAGTGGATTTAAACCCTGCATCGGCCTATTCCCAGGAGACTTTCCAGATAAATCCTTACGCTACCCAGTCGAGATCTGAAAAAAACCAGGAATCCTTTGAAGCCTTAAGAAAAGTGGTTCAGGAACGTGCTTTCGAGGATTATATTGCTCTGCTTAAGGACAGTGGGCTCCGGGGAATGGGAGGGGCAGGATTTCCCACGGGAGTCAAGTGGGAGATTGTCCGTAATGCTCCAGGAGAACCTAAGTATGTAATTTGTAATGCCGATGAAAGTGAGCCGGGAACCTTTAAAGATCGGGTAATTTTACAAAAATTTCCTTATCTGGTGATAGAAGGTATGCTTATCGGGGCACGGGTGGTGGGTGCGCAGAAGGGCATTATTTTTATTCGCCATGAATATCATCGGGAAAAAGAGGTTCTGGAGGAAGCTCTTCAAATCTGTCGGTCTAAAGGTATAGTAGGACCCAACCTTTTAGGTTCAGACTTCTCCTTTGAGCTCGAAATCTTTGAGAGTGCCGGGGGATATATCTGTGGAGAGGAAACTGCCCTATTGGAGGCTTTGGAAGGGAAGCGGGCCGAACCTCGCAACAAACCTCCTTTTCCGGGAACCCATGGACTTTATGGTAAGCCGACCCTGATTAATAATGTAGAGACTTTTGCCTTTATTCCGGCCATTCTCCTAAAAGGTGCAGAGTGGTTTAAAACCCAGGGAAAAAACGGTGCAGCAGGCTTGAAGTTTCTGGCTTTAAGTGGGGAAGTTCAAAGGCCCGGGGTTTATGAAGTTTCCTTGGGAATTTCGGCAGCGGAACTGATCTTTAATTATGGTAGAGGAATTTCTAACGGTAAAAAACTCAAAGCCTTCGCACCAGGGGGGGCCTCTTCGGGGTTCCTTCCGGCCCGTATGGTGGATATCCCCTTAGATTTCCAGTCCCTCGCCAGGGTTGGATCCATGTTGGGATCCGGAGCCGTCATTGCCATAGCCGAGGGAACCTGTATGGTAGACCTGGCCCGAAACGTAATTAAATTCTTCCGTAATGAATCCTGTGGGAAGTGTGTTCCCTGCCGGATTGGTTCTGAAAAATTGGTTGAGATTCTGGATGATATTCGTTGGGGGAAAGGCTCTCAACAGGATCTGGATTGGATTAGGGAACTTTCTGAGACCATGCAAGGAACTTCCATTTGTGGTCTGGGCCAGGCTGCGCCTTATCCCATTACTTCGGTTATCCAACACTTTCCAGAAGAGATAGAGGCCCATATTTTGAAAAAACAATGTCCCTCGAGGGTATGTTTTTAGAAGATGGAGACTCCGAGTGGGAGAAGAAGGGAATGGATGAGACCCATTTTGTTCTCCTACCCCCACTTCTCCTATTCTTTTATTCCCGATAAATGAATCTTATCCCAATAGCTATCGACGACCGTCCCCTCTCGGTTCAACCGGGTACTACTATTTTTGAGGCGGCTCAATCCATCGGTATAGATATTCCGGTTCTTTGCCATCATCCAAACTTAAATCCGATTGCGGTCTGTCGGATTTGTGTGGTAGAGGTGAAAGGATCCCGTGTTCTGGTTCCGGCCTGTATTCGACAGGTAGAGAAGGACATGGTTATTCAAACCCATTCTCCTCGCGTTCAGCGATCCCGGCGTATGCTGACAGAACTTCTTTTGACAGACCATCCAACTCCCTGCAAAAAGCAAGAACAGACCGGAGATTGTGAATTAGAAAGACTGGCCACAGCCTATGGGATTCAGGGATCCCGGTTTGCGAGAAAGAATGGGGGAATAGGAGTAGGGAAGGATGAGAGTATGGGAGTCGGGGAGGGTGGGAGTAAAAGGAATACCTTCTTACGGCCCTACCCCTCTCTCGATTTATCCTCCCCGGTTATTGCCGTAGATCACGACGCCTGTATTTTATGTGATCGTTGCCTTCGGGCTTGCTCCGATCTTCAGGTTAATGAGGTGATTGGTAGGGCGTATAAAGGAATTCATACCAAAATCTCCTTTGATATGGATCAGCCCATGGGGAAATCTTCTTGCGTTTCCTGCGGAGAGTGTATGGCCTATTGTCCAACCGGTGCTTTGACCGATAAGCCCTTGACTTCCCTAACCGATTTTAAAAATACCCGACCTGTCCACTCCCTGTGCCCCTATTGTGGAGTCGGTTGTAGTATTACCTATCATGTGGCCGATCATACCATCGTACGAGTTACCGGGAGACCCGATGGACCGGCCAATCGGGGACGTCTTTGTGTGAAAGGTCGCTACGGTTTTGATTATATTAATCATCCCGAGCGGTTAACCGTGCCGCTTATCCGTAGACCGGAATATCCTAAACAATTGAATTTGGATAAATCCAACAGCTCCGAATACTCCCCACGGGAAGCTTTTCGGGAAGCTACTTGGGAAGAAGCCTTGGAGCTGGCAGCTTCAAAATTTCTATGGATTAAAAAACACTATGGATCAAAGGCTCTGGCCGGATTCGGTTCTGCCAAGTGTTCCAATGAAGATAATTACCTCTTCCAGAAACTTATTCGGGCTGTATTTGGGACAAATAATGTGGATCACTGTACCCGCCTTTGCCATGCTTCTTCTGTAGCAGCCCTTATGGAAACCATCGGAAGTGGGGCCGTTTCCAACATTTTTGCTGATGTTTTACAGGCCCAGGTTGCCCTCGTGATCGGAGCCAATCCGGTAGAAAACCATCCGGTTGCTGCTACCTTTATCAAACAGGCTGCCAAAAAGGGAACCACCCTTATCGTAATCGACCCACGTTATGTGGACTTAGCCCGACATGCCGATTATTTTATTCAATTCAAACCTGGAACCGATGTGGCCCTCCTCAATGGATTTTTACATGTAATTATCCAGGAAGGTCTGGTCAACGAGAAATTCGTTCAGGAACGGACAGAAGGCTTTGAAAAACTTCGGGAAACGGTTACCGCTTACCCACCTGAATTAGTAGAGAAATTGACCGGGGTATCCGCAGATTTGGTTAGAAAGATTGCTCGCCTCTATGCAACTGCAGAACGAAGCATGATTTTCTGGGGAATGGGAATTTCCCAACATTCTACAGGGACCGATAACGCAAGGAATTTAGTCAACTTAGCCCTGGTAACCGGACATATTGGCAGGCCCGGGACCGGTCTTCATCCCCTGAGAGGCCAGAACAACGTTCAGGGCGCCTCCGATGTAGGCCTTATCCCCTTTGTCTATACCGATTATCAAAAAGTGAATGATCCGGCCGTAAAGAAAAAATTTGAATCGGCCTGGGGGGTTCCTCTGGATCCTGAGCCGGGTTTAACCGTGGTGGAGATCATGAACGAAATCTTGAAGGGAACCATCAAAGGGATGTATATGATGGGGGAAAATCCCTTCCTCAGCGATCCTAATATCAATAAAGTTAAAAAGTGTCTGGCCTCTCTAGAGTTCCTTGTGGTTCAAGACATTTTCTTAACTGAAACCGCTGAATTTGCCGATGTGATTCTACCCGGATCCAGTTTTGCCGAAAAGGAGGGGACCTATACCAACACGGATCGGCGCGTTCAACTGGCCCGAAAGGCTATAGACTCTCCCGGACAGGCTCGTATAGACTGGCAGATTATCGCGGACCTTTCTACTCGTATGGGCTATCCCATGAACTATACTTCCGCCGAAGAAATCTTCCAGGAGATAGCCTCCCTGACCCCCAGCTATGCTGGATTGAATTATGAGCGCCTGACCAAAGGTGGAATTCTCTGGCCTTCTAGGACCCCGGAGGATCCGGGCACCTCGGTTTTGTTTACCGAAACCTTCCCCAGTGGCCGAGGTAAATTCATTCCAGTTGAATTTGCTCCAGCTAAAGAATTACCCGACGCCGACTATCCCTTTGTCCTGAATACAGGTCGTGTCCTCCAACACTGGCATACAGGAACCATGACCCGTCGTTCCAAGGCTCTGGATGAAATCTCTCCAGAACCCTATGTGGATGTGAATCCCATAGATTTGGACAGGCTGGGGATTCAAGACGGAGAGAAGGTTAAAGTTTCCTCTCGCCGGGGAACTATTATCTTGAAGGTCCGGGCTTCTACACGCGTATCTCCAGGAAATGTCTTCATTCCCTTTCATTTTAAAGAGGCGGCTGCCAATGTTTTAACCAATGACGTGTTGGATCCCTATGGAAAAATTCCAGAATTCAAGTTTTGTGCGGTTTCCATTCAAAAATAATTCCATACCCTTCAGCCAGAACTAAAGCCGAAGACGATGGGGTATTTCCGATTTCACAAGCTGTCGGTAGGTATGGGTCAGACTCTCGACAGAGAGAAATAACTTGAGATCCTCAGGAGAATCAATATCCAAGGCAATTCTGGGTAATTCGTAAATTTGATAGGGGATCTTCTGTCTCTCGGCCTCGGCAATATGAATCCGAAGGCTGTCATAACCAAAGCTGGAAGGGATAACATCCGGAGGTCTTCGCAAGAAGGCGTTGGTTCCCTTGTGATCCCAAGAAGGTACGAGAATTACAAAGGGGGAATCCGCCCCAGGCTCATCCTCTTTAATCGGTAAGCAGGGTTGAAGTCCTTGCCGGCTTTTCTTGATAAGAAAATCCACATCTTCAGGGGTTATAAGGGGAATATCGGAAGGTACAATCAATACTGTGGAAGCCCCCCAGCTTATACAGATTTTCGTTGCCGCCTCCACCGAGGCACTTTCATTTTCCTGGGATAGCTCTTTAATAATCAAAGCACCGAAATTCCGGGCTACTTCCCACACGGTAAGATCGCTACTGACAACCACGACGTGCTGGAGTTCTCCGGAACGGGTGAGAGCCGCTAAAACATCTTTTAGCATGGCAAAGGCCAGAGATTGCCTTTCGGCAGGCGAAAGAAGAGAAGCTAATCGCTCCTTGGCATGGGATAAACACTTAACGGGAACAATGGCGAAGTTCACTGAACTCAGCATCCTGAACCTTGAACCAGGAACCCTCCTCCTTGTAACATCTCATTTAATCGGTATCGGTAAAAATTAAATCAACCAGCCTGAACTTCATTATTTATAAAAGCCTTCAAATACTTTCCAATCTTTCCAGGGAAGGACAAAACCGTCTGATAGTACTTCGCATAGACCGGGAGTCGTTTGGAGAGGCGATATCCCCTCTGGGTTAAGGCTTCCTCATAGAAGGTTATCTGGTCCCAAGGGTTATCTATGTTAACGTGATCCCCTTCTGGAGAAATCCCTCCCAGATCTTCCGCCCCGACCTCGATTAAGTCTAACCAGTAAGGATTTAAATTCGGTGGGATCTGTACGGCTACCTCTGGCATGATCTCCTTAGAATAGGCAATAAGTTCCTTATATTCCCCTAAAGAGAGGGGATACGGGCGAAGCCGTGAACCCCGGTTAGGGACATAATTCTGAATGATAATCTCTTGAAGATGGCCGTATTGTTTATGCAAGTCGGCAAGGATTCGCAAAGATTCGAATCGGCTCTCTACCGATTCTCCCATTCCGATGAGAATACCACTGGTGTAAGGAATCTTGAGTCGGCCAGCATCTTCCAGGGTTCGAATCCGGTCCCGAAGGTTTTTTTGAGGTTGTACTTTCCGGGCTACCCAGGGATCTACGTTCTCCAACATAAGACCCATAGAGGCGTTAACTTCCCGTAACCGGGCAAGCTCCTCATAGGTCATAATACCGATGTTGGTATGGGGAAGGAATCCATTTTCCAGAACAGTCTCACAAACAGAATAAACAAAATCTACAAAAGTCTTATACCCCCGCTCCTTTAACTGGGCTCGAATGTGAGGGAACTTTTCCACTTCTTCTCCGGACATAATGAGGATTTCCGTGGCACCAAACCGATGGGCATTGTTCAGCGTAGCTTGAATATTCTCCCAGGAAATCAATCCCTCCCGATCCGTTCGAAATCCACAATACAGACAGTGTTTGGGACAATCATGGGTAACTGTAATGGTTATAGATGGAGAATATGTTACCGTTCGATCCTTCATATCCAGTACCTTAGGATGAAATTTAAGGTTTGTCAAGGCTCTCAGGGGAGTTCAGAGAAGAGTTTTTTCTTGACTGGAGCTCCTCGATGACCTAAATCTTAAGTGGTTACTTACAAGGGATAATCTGTTGAAAAACGTAAAACATAAAACGTAAAAATTTACCACTCTTCTTTCGTTATAACCTTTGTGGTGAAGGGTTATACCTTTTACCTGGAAATATTCTGGTTTAGCTTATTTCCTGATGAACCTCAAGGTTTAAGTCTTTAACTTCAGATGACCTTGAGATTCTGACCGCGGGAAGGAGTAAAAAAACCTCCTTATTAACCGGAAAAAGGTATCACTTACGTTTTATAGGGACCATGATAACAGCTACGGATATACCTCATTTAACCGGTCTTCTGGATCGTTTCTTGAACATGATGGATCCGTCTATTGCCAGGATTTTGGATAAAGCCCTGGAGGACAAAGAAATTTCCGTTGAAGAATGCATCAAGCTGTTGGAAGTTCGAGATTTCGAATTAACAGCGCTGGTTCTGGTGGCCGATGAGCTTCGGCGGCGGGCCGTTGGAAATATTGTCACCTATGTTGTAAACCGAAATATCAATTTCACCAATATCTGTTATGTAGGGTGTAAATTTTGTGGATTTAAGCGGAGACCCGATCAAGAAGACGCTTACATGCGGACTCCCGAAGAAATCGAAGCCAAGGTAGAAGATGCCGTAAGACGGGGTGCTACGGAGGTTTGTATCCAGGGAGGATTACCCCGAAATATGGATGGTTATCTGTATCGGGACATTTTACGTCTGGTTAAGAAGAAAGCCCCGCAGATCCACATCCATGCCTATTCTCCCATGGAGATCCTTCATGGAGTCGAACGGACCGGGCTTAGCCTGGAGGAGTATTTACTCATGCTCAAGGAAGCCGGACTGGGAACCATTCCGGGTACAGCCGCCGAGATCCTGGATGATGAGGTTCGCAGGATCCTATCTCAGAACCGACTTAAAGTCGCCATGTGGGTTAAAATTATTACGACCGCTCATAAGTTGGGAATTCCTTCTACGGCTACCATTATGTATGGACATGTGGAAAAGCCGTGGCATATTGCGAACCATCTGGCCTTGATCCGTTCTATTCAAAAAGAAACCCATGGTTTTACCGAGTTCGTACCCCTGGGATTTGTTCACGAAAATACTTTTCTGTATCGTAAAGATGGATCCAGACCCGGACCCACCGGGCTCGAAGAACTCAGAATGCATGCAGTCTCCAGAATAATGCTGAACGGATATATTAAAAACATTCAGGTTTCCTGGGTTAAACTGGGGATTAAACTCGCCCAGTTATGCTTAAATGCAGGCGCCAACGATTTCAGTGGCACTTTAATGGAAGAGAATATTTCTAAAGCAGCCGGAGCAACAACCGGAGAGTATCTGGCTCCAGAGGAGATGCGACGATTGATCTGGGACCTGGGAAGGATCCCGGCCGAGCGTTCGACCACTTATCAACTCCTTAAGGTGTTCAACCAAAAAGAAGAGGTAACTACCGAAGCCAACCCGGCTTATACAGAGGAAATAGCTTTACCGGTATCCATCAGGTAAAGCCATGTCAATTTGCGTTTCATGAAACAGGGGCAGGTTTCAAACCTTCCCCCTACCGAAGGACTTTATAAGAATCCTAAAATTCTACATTGAAACATCGCCTCAACTGTAGGAACAGTCCCGTAGGTATCAAGTTAAGGATTAAACCTGGGGTTTAGACGCCTCCTTGTCCCCTTTTAAGGGTATTTTTTCAAATGAAGGGAAAAGGGGAGAACCCAGGGGTCTGGCGACGACCGGTTTCCCCTTCCCCTACATGGGGAAGGAGGTCGGGAGGTTAGTTATTATATAAAAATCAATAGAATCAGTTGGTATAACTTCTTTACCTGTAGAACGGATTCCATGGAAATCGTCTTCACCAATGAAAGTGAATCTGGATATTGCGATAATTCCCGAAGAGCTGACTCACAAAAAGCTTGAAGGTAAAACGGCGGTAGCAATAGATGTACTACGGGCTACCACTACCATCATCACTGCCTTGCAAAACGGATCGTTACTGATCCTTCCAGTATTGACTCCCGAAGAAGCTTTTCAGAAATTTCAGGAATCAGATTCTCCCTGGATTATCGGAGGAGAACGGAGCGGCAGAAAAGTAGCGGGATTTCACCTTGGAAACTCTCCAAGGGAATATAATTCTGAAACGGTCCGGGGAAAAAAGATTTTGTTAACGACAACCAACGGAACCCGGGTGCTTAAGATGGTAGAAATGGCCGGGGAAGTGTTGATTTGCGCCTTTATTAACCTGACTGCCGTCGCCGGGCGACTGGCTGCCCAAATACAAAAGGGAGCACTTCAACCGGGAGAGGTACTTATTGCCTGTGCCGGGACAGAGGGAAATTTTTCTTTGGAAGATTTAGTCTGTGCAGGGGGGTTGGTCCACAAATTAGATCGGCTGGTTTCTGAAAAGCTAAAAAAAAGCGAGGCGGCTGAAGCTGCCGAGATTCTCTACCGAAGTTATCAAACCGACCTGTTGGGATTATTTCGACGTACCCGAGGAGGTCAGGGCCTTATAGATATCGGTTTAGGCGAGGATTTAAAATTCTGTTCTCAAATAGATCTCTATGATTTAGTACCTCAATTTAAAAATGGAATCATCACTCCCTGAGTTGATGTTCCTCCAGTTTCCTCATCCCATGTATCCGTCACTTCATTTCTCTTTACCTGATTGCAGGGGTTGAAATTTTTAACTGTATCTTCTACATATTCTGGAATTTTAAGTGCAAAGATTGTAAATTAGGTACAAAGAAATACTAATTTACCACGAAGAGGGTCCTTAAAGGATGGGATGATCTGGCAGGGTCCCCCTGCAGCGGGTCCGGCCGAGGGGTAAAGCTCTCAGGTTCAGGGAGGTAAAAATAAAGAATCCTCTACTCCCTAAACCAATCCCTCAGTAGAGGTTTGTTACCTTTCAGGTTGAAAAAATTTATCCCTCCTGAGAACCAAAAACTAAAGGGTAAGGTTGAGGAATGGGTTACTTCTTTCACCAGCGTAGACCCCTATTCGTAGGGTCCTGTATCCTAGGTGTTATCGCTATTTCCGAGGTTCTCTTAATTTTCTGGTACGAATGGTATTTAGATGAACTCCTGACAGAGGAATTCAATAAAAAGCGGTGGGATTTACCTTCCCGTATTTATTCAGATCTGGAGGTTCTTCAACCTGGAGACAATATTTACCAAAGGGATTTAAAAGGGAAGCTGCAGAGGTTAGGCTATCGAGAAATCAGCCCCATT
>DATMBG010000001.1 GCA_035559535.1 Candidatus Limnocylindrales bacterium | reverse complement strand
GCCAGGGGATGTTTGGGAATATTTTTCATCTGATCATCTACCCGACAGAACAATTCGGTGATAAACTCTATGGTAGTCATGCAGGTTACCTCCAAATGAGTGAAAAAGAGTTTTTGTTGATAATATTGGAGAGCCTGCATGGCTCTTTCAATTTAAAAAACTAGCACCAATAGTTATTAAAGATTTTATAAACAGATGGCCCTACCGGGATTGAGGAAGGTTGGGGATAGATACTTCCTGCTGGCTATCGCCAGGGCTGCAGAGAGGTTACTCCGTTGGGGTTCTGAAAGTTAGCCTGATGCGTAGGCCTTCTTTCCTCTCCTATACTAAAGGGAAGGAATTTTTGAGAATAACTCCTGGAGTTTCAAAACCCCTTCTTTCATTCGGGGCCCATACCAGGAGAGGAGTTTACCATCGATCAGATAAATTTGGCGCATCTTGACGGCGGATACTTCTGGGAAGGGTTGAAAATCCTCCAGGTCTACTTCGGAGAATTTATAAGGTTCATCAGGTAGCAAGATAACATCTGGATTTCTTTGGACCACCTCCTCTAAAGTTACTTTAAAATAGCGCTCTGCCTTATCTTTAAAAATATTCTGGCCCCCACAGAGGGTAATCAAGTTATCGATGTAGGTATCGGTATTGAAAGACATGTAGGGCATCTTCCAGATGGGACAAAATACTTTTATCAAAGAACTTCTCTGTACACGTTGTAAGGTTTGTTGATAGAGCCTCTCGATGGGTCGGAGGATCTTTTCTGCATTTTCCAAAGATCCGGTCAATTGGGCCAGGTTCCACATCATCTTGAGGCTTTGTGCTACCGTTCTTGGAAATGTCACATAGAAGATTATGCCGTGATCTTTTAGATATTCAGCGTCCTCTTTTCTGTTCTCTTCAGCATTCATAATCACCAGATCTGGACGCAGTTTAAGAATTTTTTCTCTACGAGGTTTCTTGGTGCCACCTACTTTTTCTTTTTGGGCTACTTCTTTTTCAGGCTCCGTACAATAGTCGGTAACTCCAACGATCCGATCTCCCACTCCAAAGGCAAACAGGATTTCTGTAATACTTGGAACCAGAGAAATGATTCTCTCGGGGGGTTTTTCTAAATAAACAAGCCTTCCCACATCGTCTGTAACCTCTAAAGGATAACCCATATATTTATAATATCGAGTGTTTTTACGGGTTCGTCTCTTCGGTATCTTTCTCGATTTCCATCAAAGAAGCCATCATACGTTGGATAATGATCCTGTCGTTTTCTTCAAGATCCGGGGCACTTTTCAGATAAGATCCCAGCGCCAACCATAGGATATTTTGCTCCATTTCTGTGAATTGTTCTAGGATCTTACAGAGTCTCTCATCACGTTCTTCCATACATGCTTCCCTTTCGCTGTCGTAGTTTGAGTTAAATACTAAAAGTTAAGTTTTATATTTCCAGGCTTAATGGATCAAACCTACTGTAAAGCCAGGTTCTATCCCGTCTATCCTCTAGAACCCTTATTAAGTTATCATTCCTTGTGGAAAAAGATTCATTTCTCAGGATAAAACTTTTATTGACAGAATTTTATATCTTGTATATACTGGGTAAAAGAATTGGTTTAAAATATCCTTATCTCTTATACCATTTTAAACCATATTACAATATAATACTTACGAAAATGAGATGGGAAGGATATTTTAAATTCCCTTATATCGATAGTCGAAAGAACTTGAATGAATTATGTTAACACGACGTGGACTTGCTATAGTGATTGCCCTGCTCCTTTTTATTTTCTTGTGGATTACTGTCTGGTTTTTCTTTTTTCGGCATAAAGAAAAAGTTTTAGAAGAGATTCGGGTCGATACACCTTCAGGTCAGTTAACGGTTTTTGCAGGTAAAGGGGAAGCCAATAAAGTAATTGGTACGGTGAATCAAGGAGAAAAGCTCCAGGTGTTAGAAAAATCCGATAACTGGTATAAGGTTCAACTTCCCAACGGCGAGGTGGGTTATATTAACAGTGCTCTTCTAAGGCGAACAAGTCCTACAGATGTAGCTAAATCTCAACCCGGGCAACCCAGTTCTCCCGGTCAAACCGGGCAACCGATATCTGGGGATGAAAAGGTCATTGGAGAAGCTTATGTAAACATCAGATCAGGACATCTGAATGTTCGGGAAGGTCGAGGAACTAATTCTAGAATCGTAGCCACCCTCCTAAAAGGTGAAAAAGTTCAGTTGTTGGAAGATGAAGAGTCTAAAAAAAACGCATCCAAAAATCAGGATCCTAAGGCTACCTGGTATAAAGTACGGCTTCCCAACGGAGTCGTTGGTTATGTACGGGGGGATTATCTTAAAACAACTCCTCCTTAAAAGCTAAGCCGGTGTGTTTTTGAAGTACCTTCCAGATTTAAGTAAAGCTTTATTTTCTTTTGGGGGATTTTCTACTTATCTTGTCTGCCGAAGGAAATTATATCTCCAGAGGATAAGGGTGCGGTCCTTATATAGGGGCAGATTTCAAACTCACTCCTACTTTATAAAATGTAGATTAATCTTATTTAGTTGAAAACGCTGTTTAAAAGCCTGACTGGCCTGAATCTCAACTTTTCCATTTTGGATCGTAAAAAAACAGACGGCTAAATTCCTGGCCTCAGCCCAGGGGAGTCCTTCTTTAGGTCCCATGACGTAAAGAGCTGTGGAAAGGATATCGGCGACCAGAGCCTGTTCGTGCCACACGGTTACGGAACCTGTGAAATCGGCGGGACGACCTGTGCGAGGATCCAGAATATGCCCGATGCGTCGTCCGTTTACGTAGGAGTCTCTCTCTGACCCGGCACTGGTGGACAAGGAGCCAGAGGTCATATTCAGGGTTAATAGGGGTTGATCTCGCTGTTGGGGATGGGCAAGGTCCACTTTCCAGGAAGTAGCTCTCGGCGGCTGACCGTACACCATTACCTGTCCTCCTAAATCAATCAACCAGGGAGTAGAGCCATGGGCCAGGGTATAACGGAAGACCCGATCCAGGGCTTCACCCTTACCGAAAGCACCGGTATCGAGGGTTACCTCCCGTTCTCGGGTAATCTGACATAGGGAGGGATCAAACCTGAGATAACCCATTCCGGACCGCTCCCGTGCCGCTTCCAAAACCTCTGGTCGAGGCCATTGTCCTCCTTTGTGAACTCCCCATGCTTCCAGAAGCGGCCCAATAGCCGGATCAAAGGTAGATCCGGTAGCCTGTTGCCAAAACACAAGCTCCGTAAAGAGGCGGCATAGGGATTTATCGACTACAAAGGGAACCTGCAAAGGCTGTCGATTTAAACGACTTAAAGTGCTATCCGGGCGCCAGGTGCTTAATTCTTGTTCGGTTTTTTCAAGGATATCCAGAAAAACCTCTAGTTGCTGGAGTCCACTTTGTCGGTGGGGGGAATAGGTGGTAAGTGTGCAAAGGGTTCCCATCAGATAAACCTGCCGTGTGACTTCCACCCAGTCAGGATCAACTAAAAAAGTTGATCCTATAATCGGAGAAACCAGAAACAGACCAAGGACTAAAAAAATAATAGCTTTTTTCATGATCGGGTAAGATTTTACTCCAGGGGGTTCTGGAATAGCTTTTTGCAATTATTCGGGAGTTGAAATAGATTTAGAAATCACCCTTCGTATAAGGCAATTTAACCGCTCATCCTATCTGTGACTCTCAAAAAGTTTATTCCTCGGAGATGCCAGGAAAAGGATCAATTTGGTAAAAAAGATACTACGCAACAGATCCCCCAGGGATCCCTATTCTTTCCCTTGAATGACCAAACGACGTACTCTGCGTTGCTTTATGCGCTTCATCCATGAGCGGAAAGTTATCATCTGATGGATCAGATAAGCACCGGCAAAAAGGACGCCGGTTCCCAGGTGCAGGACCAAAACAATTCGAGAACCGATTTCATCGGTAACTACCTGCAATAAATAACCCGAGATCACCATACAGGGGAAAGAAAAAAGGGCCAACCCTCCAGAGAACCGGTTCACCCGGGTGGTATTTAATTTCCTCAAAATATGAGATTTGGTAATCAGTCCCACCGCAAAGATCAATGCGGGAGCTACCAAAATATGGCTCTTTAACATGAAAGGCTGCCAGGGATGGTTAATCACCTGAAAGGGATCCTCGGTCTCCATGAGATACTTCATCCAGAAATAAACAATTCCCGTTATAGTCACCACTCCGGTCAGTACATGGAGTAACCGGGTTTCCCAGCGATTCATGGATGAATATCCCCTTGGAGAACCTGATGGATGGCAAGCACTCGCCGTACAGCTTGATTGGCTGCGATGGAGGTGAGTGTAGCCCCGGCCAGAGGATGAATGGCCCGCTGCAGGTTTAATTCTTCATCCAAGGATTTACCCTGATATTGCCTGTACCATTCTGGAGGAGCCTGATACTCCCGGGGTTCCATAAAGACAATGACTTCCACCCGCTTGACCCTCCCTTTTTCATCCAGGGAAATGAGCAAGCTCTCTTTCTTCGTTCTTACGGTGTGGGTATCCACATAGGCATAACCGATTAGGTTACCTTCTTTAAGGGCCAGATAACGGGCAATTAAGGCGTTCGGTACCTCTGTACCGGCCAGATTAGCTGCTTCTTTTCTTTGTTGTTCTGTGAGAAAAATCCTTTCAGCTTTAAACTCGGCACCCGGAAAAACCAAAGCCAGGGCCTCTTCCCGGCTGATCAGCTCTCCGGCCACTGAAGAAGGACTTACTCCCATAAAGACCAGGAGGAGTATCCCCCTTAGATTTCGGAAAAATGGCCGGTTTAGCCGAGAAGTTGGGGCCACATAGGTTTTAAGCATGGTTGGTTTTGTTTCAGCTTCCCTTTCCCCTTATCTCCTTCAATCTGGAAATTCTATTTCTTAATCTGTTCTGTGAGATAATTCTCCAACCCAATCTGCTGGATGGTCGCGAGCTGAGTTTCAATCCAATCGATGTGCTCTTCACTGCTTCTCAGGATTTTCTCGAGTTTATATCGGGTTGTGTTATCACTTACACTGGCACAATGGGCAATGGCGGTATTCAGTAAGGTAACCGAATCTTGTTCGAGTTTTAAATCCAAGTTGAGTTGTTCTAGAACCGTTTCACCCACACTGACGGTGCCCAGTCGTTGCATATTGGGAACACCTTCGAGATAAAGAATATGGTCGATGAGTTCTTCTGCATGTTTCATTTCTTCAATAGCTTCCTCACGATGTTTATGATAAAGCCGTTCATATCCCCAGTGTTTACACATCTGTGCATGGATAAAGTATTGATTGATCGCCGTCAATTCATTGGTTAAGGCATTATTTAGAAAGTTAATGACTCCCTCTTTTGCCTTCATAGTAGCCTCCTATCCTTAATGGGAAATAAAATGCCTTTGTTTCCTTGTGTTCCTAACTTTAGGCCTGGTCAGCAACTTCTGTCAAGTAGTTTCATCCGGGAGAAAAAGCTACTATTTCAGGCAATCAGGATCTTGAGTCGGGCAGGTAACGGCCATATTCCACGCACTGATGGCAAGACTTACAAAGGATTCTATATTCCGCATACATCGTCCACAGCAACTCTCGTCATCAATACCCAGTGCAGAAGCAATTTCGTCTGGAGTTACGATTCCAGATCGACCAAACTCTCGTACGCGTGATTCTGTAATCCCCTTGCATAAGCAAACAAACATACTTTTCTTTCTCCTCCAGATAAAGTTATGGGTCGAAGAATTTGGGATAGGATGAAGTGATATTGATAATTAATCTCATCTTTATGAGGTAAGATACTTAAAGGGTTAAGATCTTGTCAAGGAAATTTTACGTGTTTTTCGTCAACCAGGCGGGGAGATCCCGGTTTATGGTAAGATAGTAAAAAGGGTCATCATCCCCGCCTTGATATGATCATTAACATGGCAATGAAACATCCAGTTTCCCGGATCATCTGGGATTAAGTCTACCGTTTTAGTGGTAGCTGGGAACAATTCTATAACGTCCAGACGACTCCCCTGATGGAGAACGGTTACTCCATGCCAGTGGGGTGTATGTATATCTACTTCGGTTCCCATGGCAATGAGGTACCAGCGTACATGCTCTCCCATTCGCATTACGTAGCCGGTATTGTTGCCCCATAGAAGGCCGTTAATACTGTGCTTAAGATTACTTTCTTTAAAGTCTTCGTCATCCCGGTTACAGGGACCTTTAGTACACCTGGCAATATTTTCTTCCAGGTAGAGGCTCTCGTTCTCATCAAAGATAGTAAATAGGGAAACGAATTCCCGGTCTACATCGATGGGACTTCCATCGATTTTAGCACTTCCTTTCCGGGTGATGATGATAGGGCCGATTAGTCCACTATTACTATCTGCAGTTTCATGGGTGTGGCCGTGATAAACCCAAACGATGGAACTTGGGTCCATAGGACCAGGACCTGCACGTGGTAGAATTCTCCATATATAGGTGTGGGTTCCCCCAAATGGAGGAACTGCGTCATCGGCTTTGAGGATGGTTCCATCGGCATAGGGAGAACCCTCAGAATTTTTATCGTAGAACACCCCGTGGGGGTGAATACTGAGGGGGAAACGGGTATTGTTACGAAAGTGGACTTTAACGGTATCTCCCACCTCGGCCCGGATGATCGGCCCAAGGATGCCTAAGTGGGCTTCTTCAGGACTACGGGGTTTTAAGGCTGCAAAACCGGGTAGATACTCCCGATACACTGCCTTAAGGTAGATCCGACCAATACCTTTTTCCACAAAGGTTCGCTGCTCTTGATCAAATTCCTCTCCTGTCATCAGGTTTACGGGGAAGGATGGGGCGTAGTCCCACATCACTTCATCGGCTGCAATCCAATAGTGACGCTCTACGGCTGGGGCTGAAACGGCTAAGAACAGGACTTCCAACAGGATCATAACCCCTAAAAGTATCCCGTATTTTTTCATGGTTCCCTCCTTGTGGTTTCCGCGTAGATGGCTCTTTTTTCGAGTTAATAGTAAAGGATATTAAAAACTATATCCCAAGGCGATATTAAACTGGTCGATTCCACTTTCCGCTTCATTCCGGATCCATTGATAATCCGTTTTAATTACAATATTGTAAATAGGTCGAAACTCGACTCCCAAGGTATAAAAGGTCTGATCTTTACTGGGATCCCTTTCAAATCCGGCAGGTACTTCATCCTGGGTATTGAGCTTCTCAAATCGAAAATACGGAGTAAAGCCTCTGGTTCCGTCTTTATAACGGGTTAGTTGTAGCAGGTTATAACCGACTTGTAGGTAGCCACCCTGAAGGGTTTCACCGATGGATTCATTTCCTGTCAGTCCCAAGGCTTCGTTGAGCTCCGCCACCTCATCTATAAGGGCCCGGGCATATAGACCTCGGAAATCCAGGCCTCGCATCTGGAGTTGAACATGAACCTCTCCGAGGGTTGTAGTCACATCCAGATCCTTTCCGTTTACTGTGAATTGATCCTGACCCGATCTACCTCGATAAAGAGAGCCTCCGAAGAATAAACCCGGTGTCGGGGTAATATCCAGGCGTCCCACGAAGGCCAGATCTTTGGCCAAAGCCTCTGAGCCCCCTTGACGTCCTTCCCTCAGCCCACTGGAGCTAAAACCACTGGCATTCAATCCATTGATGAGGTAAGCCCGATAACTGAACATCCCTGCCGAGCCTACGATTCCAACTCCGTTCTCTCGCCAGGTTGTGGGGATAATCCGGGTTTCCGTCTCAGGTCTACGAGCCCCTAAGAACACGTTTGGTTCATGAAACTCATTAATTAAGCCTACCGGAAGAAGGACTAACCCCCCTCGTAAGCTAAGGTAATCACTGGCTGCATATTCCACATAGGCAAATTCCAATGAGACCTCCCCTTTCTCTTCGTCCCCCTCTCCGGTCGTGGCATGCTCAACTTCAATCTCCGAATTGAATACAAATCGGTCACTGAAACGATAGCCGGTATATAGAATAGCTCTCAAGAAGTCTAATCGTGGCTCTCTATTAACCTCGTTTCCACTTTCATCCTCATCTGCAAAATCCTGGAAGAGCAGCTCGCCATAACCGGCCAGAGAAACCCCCTGTTTTTTTCGATAAATGGAGGCTGCCGATGGACCCAGACCCAGGGATTTGGTTTTTTCCTCGGTGAGTTCCAGTTCTACCTCTCCACTGCGGAGCTTCTCAAGCTCGGTTGCCAGGATATCCACCTGACGACGTAATTCTTGAATCTCTTTAGCCATCTCTCCGTTCTTCTCCGGAGCTTGACGGGCTTCCTTTTCCTCTAATTGTTTTAACCTCTTTTCAAGTTCTTGTAGTCTGATCTGGAGATCTTCCTGTCCAAATACTGAAGAGATTCCCAAAAAATAAACCCAAAGTGCACAGATAATTCCGATCCACTGTTTTGTCCCTTGTTTCATTCTCCTGACTCCTTTTCTGAATCCTTAGCAGGTTAGTGAATTGATTTTAAAATTCATTTTCAATAACGGTTGAAAATTTTTTGAGACTATTTCGGGGAAACTTCGTACATACCCATCATACCTTCTTCCATGTGGGTTAGAAAATGGCAGTGATAGGCCCACTGACCGGGGACATCTTCCTTAAACTCAAAGGTAGCCGTTTCTCCGGGGAGGACGGAAACGGTATCCACCAATTTTCCATTATACTCCCAGCGGTGACCGTGAATATGAAAGGTATGGGGTTCATCCATGAGATTAATCAATCGGAACCGAACCAAGTCTCCGACCCGGCTTTTCAGCACCGGGGTATTTCCCATTCCTGCCTTTCCGTTGAAGGCTGAAAAGGGGTGATCGGTAAAACCGGTGATCTCAGGTTCCAGATCGGCATAAAAAAGGATAAAGTCCCGATCGGGTTTAACCTGTTCGTTTTTGGGATGGACGATAATGGCGCCATACATCCCTTTTCGGGTCGCCTCTATCCCTTTTTCAGAATGGTCGTGGTAAAACCAGGTTCCAGGCACGGCTTTCCATTCATACACAAACTCCCCTCCAGGAGGAACGGCTCCACTGGGAGTATGGGGATAAGTTCCATCATGCTGGAACTCGTATTGAACTCCGTGGGCATGAATGCTGTGAGGTTCTGAGAGCTCATTTTTGAATTTAACCCGAATGATCTCCCCTTCGATTGCTTCAATGGTAGGACCCGGAATACTCCCATTGAAAGTCAACGCTTTATAGGTGTATCCCGGTGCGACTTCCCATTCCACCTCCCGGCTGATCAGGGTATACTCCCTCACCGGAAGGGCCTGGCTGGTCGATCCCAGATGGAAATCGGGTTTCCATCCTGAAGGCAGAACCCAGAAAGCGCCCGCCATAGCCAGTAAAATTGAACTCATTAAGAGTCGTTTTACAAGACTCCTACGTACTTTCTCCATAAACTTCTTCTCCTTTAAGGAACCGATCATACCTGATTCTGAGATTCCAGGAGTCGTTTCCGCATGTAGAGAGGGGTTTCCAACCCGCCCCTACCAGACCTTTCAAAAATTTGCCATAAAGGTTTATGACCGGTTACTGGTTTTTCAGGTTTCAGGAAATAGGAAAGAAAATGATTTTGATAAGCATTATCAATTTCAAGATTGGTCAATAAAAAAATCTCTGTCAAGAAAAATTTTTAAAGAATTTTTAGAAAATTTATAACTTCTTTATTTAGCGATACTTCCTTTCTGAAAACCTTTCCTCAGAGCAGCAAAATCCTCCTTTCTCCAAACCGGATCCTTCTCCTATCCCGGCTGAAGGGGAAGGGGTTTACAGAATTATTTTTCCTATTTTATATTCTCTGATAGTTAATTTGTAATTTGAGAGTTAGGGAGAGAAGATAAAACAGAGAAGGTGTAATAGGTTCTTTCCTGGAAGCTAGAGAAAACCCTTTGATACCTGGACTTTACGAAGCCGTTTTATAGGTAAACGGTCGGCCCATCACGCTAAGATTTTTAAGGTCGTTTTCTTGGGAGCGTAAGCGTAGAAAAGGATTTCAAACCTACCCCTTATCGGACCGTTCTTATAATTTTTTGAGGTTCAGCCGTCAGAGGGCATTCAGGTTATGGGAAAAAGAAAATATAAAATCCTCTACGTAGATGATGAACTCCAGAATTTGATCGTCTTCCAAGAGACCTTCCGGAAGGAATATCAAGTATTTACAGCTACCTCTGGAGAGGAAGGATTAAACATCCTACGAAGAGAGAAAGACATTCCTCTGATTATCACCGACCAGAGGATGCCTCATATGACCGGAATTCAGCTTCTCGAGAAAACTATCCCAGAGTTCCCGGATATAATTCGAATGATCCTTACGGGATTTACAGATATCGAGGCCTTAATTGAGGCCATCAATACCGGTCAGGTCTATCGATATATTACCAAACCCTGGGATGAGCGGGAACTGCGGGTCACCATTAAGCGGGGTTTGGAGACTTATGAAATAAGCCAACAAAACAAGAGATTACTTAAAGAACTTGAAATCAAAAACCAGGAGCTGGAAAAGAAGGTTGCCGAGCTCAAGGCAGCTCTTAAGAAAATAGAATTATTGGAAAGTATCGAAGGGCTGATGGGCAAGTTTGTCCCGGAATCTGTGAAACAGATCCTTCGATCCTATTCAGATAGCGCAGCCTTGAAGAAGATCGCTCTGGAAAAGCAGGAGAAAGATGTATCTATCCTCTTTCTGGATATTGAAGGCTATACTAAAATGAGTCAGAGACTGGATCAAATTCAGGTGAATCATCTGGTTGAAAGATACTTCTCCAGTTTTGTAGATGATATTTATGAAAATGGGGGAGATATCGTCGAAACTGCCGGAGATGGCCTAATGATCCTCTTTCAAGATGATAATACTATTAAACATACCATAGCTGCTGTGAGGACCGCTCTGGCCATTACAAGCAAAGTTCATAAAATAAATGAGGAATTAAAAAACGACTATGAACCTATTTTAATCAATATCGGGATCAACTCTGGAGTTGCTTTTGTAGGCTCAACCAAATTTCAGGGAATTGCCGGAACCCGCTGGGCCTATACCGCCGTGGGTCCTACTACGATCTTAGCAGCCAGACTTGGAGCCTGTGCAAGGGGCGGGACTATCTTAATCAGTAGAGAGACGGCCGAGCGCGTTAAGACGCTGTTTAAACTTGAAGAGATGGGACCCCAATCCCTTAAAAATATCTCGGAAGCTGTTCCGGTTTATAAAGTTGTAGAGACCTTAATCCCTTAAAGGAGGCCAATTTCTGTCTCTCCGGTTAAGAAAGTGGTCTTAAAAACAAAGATTGTTTTAAATTAAGTGTATACTCTTGGAGAGCCTGGGATATATATTTTTGCTCTTTTATTTAACCCCAACCGGTAATTTTAACTATGTCAAAACCCAAACTTGTCGATTTAACCCATCCTATTAAACCCAATCACTGGCGTTGGCCCGTAGAATTTAAAAGAATTCGGAACTATGAAGAAGGTTTTCCTTTTCTAATCCACAGGATAACCTTGAGTGGTCATAGTTTTACCCATGTGGATGCTCCCAGTCATTTTATTCCAGGTGGTAAGTCGTTTTCTCAACTTCCCTTAGATCAGTGGTTTGGAGAGGCTGTAATCGTAGATTTAACCCATTGTCAGGCTAATGATCCCATTCGGGTGGAAGATTTGGAGAGTCGGGGACAGCATATACGCCAGGGAGACATCGTGCTGTTACGAACAGACTGGCCTCTCAAGCGTTCTATAGAAACCCGGGAATTTTGGACAGAGGCTCCTTATACCACTCGAGAAGCCTGTCGGTGGCTGGTACAGAAAAGGGTTAAAACCGTAGGGTACGATTATCCTCCCGATTACTCCATTCGATACATGATCACAGAACCTGACCGCCCCATCAGTCGAGAAGAGTGCACCACACACGATGTTTTCTTTAAGGAGGGGATTTGTGTAATCGAGTATTTAACCAACCTTCATCTTTTGAAAAAAGATCGTGTTTTTTTATATGTTTTTCCCCTTCTTTTAGAAGGGGGAGATGGCAGCCCGGTACGCGCAGTTGCTGCAGAACCTATCGACTGAATCTATTTTACTGTACGATGACTGTCCCTTTCATAAAGGGGTGAATGGAACAATGATAAGGGTAAGTTCCTCTGCGCTTGGCTATCGCTTGTTTAGATTTACCAGGGCGTATGGTGCCTGAATCAAAAAGTCCTTGGTCACTGGTTACGGTATGGGGAACTCCATCATTGTTTATGGCCCTGACGGTATCATTGAGATTGACGACCAGAGTTTGCGGATTGAAGGCAAAGTTTTGAATGGTGATCGTCTGGACGACCCCGGCTCTTGGGGTCACTTTCACATCAAAGTCAATGGCGGGAATCCTCATCGCCCCAACAGGAGCTATCAAAAGTAAAATAACAGGAATCAAAACGAGCCAGGCAGAAAAACGACGCATAGAACTCACTGAGGGTACCGAGTGATGAATGATAACGAATAAGATTTATCCCTCATGACTCAGCACCCAGGACCCATGGTTTGTTGTTAAGATAAAACCCGCCTCAATTTAACCAACGTTTTGGTCAATTGGGAAGGGTCCAATACCAACTTCAAGGTTTTAAGAAGTCGCTTAGGGGTTAGATAAAAGCTAAAAAAAGCTAGCTTTTTCAGTATTTTTAGGGCTAAAGGAGAGGCGGTAACCGATTTTTTATAAACGGACGTACTATAATAGTCAAACTCTCCAAGATCCTTCTCTATCAACTCCTTGGTTCTATCATAAAGATAGGTCATTGGAAGGGGAGTTGTGATACTAAAAGTTGCGTCGTGGATATCCAATTTTCTGGCGAAATTAATGGTTTGTAGAGCGTCGTAGATTCCTTCGGTGGGGGCTCCCAACATAAAATAACCCTGGACTTTGATTCCCAGTTTGTTAGCGATTCGAACGCTTTCTTTAACCTGTTCTACGGTTATTTTTTTATCATAAATCTCATCCAGGGTCTTCTGGGAATGGGATTCTATGCCAATATTAATTTTTCGGAGTCCGGCCTCATAGAGATCGGTCAACAGATCCTCCGGGATAAGATCTGCCCGCACGTTGGTTTCCCAAACCAGATCCACTTTTCGGTTAATCATTTCCCGGGCCACGCTTTTAGCCCACTTCTTATCGATAATGAAAGTATCATCCTGGAAGGCAAAGGCTGTGATTTTATAGCGATCTTTCAGCGTTTCGATTTCATCTACAATATTAGCAGGAGATCGCTTGCGGATCTTTTTTCCAAAAATAGCATTCAGCGTGGGCTGGCAATAGGTGCATTTGAAGGGACATCCCCGTGAAGCGCAGAGGGAAGTTCCCCGAAGTCCTATCTGAACCGAATCCATAAGGAACCAGTGCGCAAAATAGGTCTCCATGGGTACCAGATCCCAGGCCGGAAAAGGTAGTTTATCCAGATCCCAGATATTCTCCCGCTCTGGATTTTTAATGATCTGGTCTCCATCCCGATACCATACGCCGGGAATCCCTTTAAAATTTCCATCATTTTTTACCACGTCGACCAGGACCATCTCCCCTTCACCGATACAAATTGCATCGATATGCTTATTTTCCAGGGTATGGTCGGGCATAACCGTTGGGTGAGGTCCTCCCATTATAATCTTTGTTCGAGGAAATTTAGCCTTGATATAAGCCGCTATATCAAACGCGTCATACATCATAAACGTCATCAATGAAATACCGACCAGATCATAGGGACCTTTCTCAGACAGGTAAGTGCAAAAGGTTTCCTGGTTCCTAAAGAAGGTTGAGTCGAGAATATCCACCGGACATCCCACTTCCTGCCTCAAAGAAGACGCCACATACATGACTCCTAACGGAGGGTCCCCGGAGGGATATTTAAATCTTGGGAAAATAAGGCCAACGCGCATAACCCCTGAGGTCAGAAACTAAAAGTCAGAGACCTATTTTATAGCTATAGGCTTCAGCTCTCTAGTTTCTGGCTTCCTTTTCCCCTACACAAAGCAAGGAAATGCCAAACGGGATATTGACATTTTTCAGCACGAGAGGTTCAATTTTGAGCACCTGGGTACAAATCTTATTAAAGAAAGGGGAAATCTCAATATGAGTAGTTTTGAAAAGATTTTGAAGGCCTAACATTTTTTTAAGACCCCACAGAACCAGTACAGGAAAAAAGATAAGGGCATGGTAATGGGTCAATTTTTTAACTTTAAACCCTGCTTGCTGGACTTTATTTTTCAATTCTTGAAAGGTATATCGGCGTTTATGTCCGACGGCTTCGTCATGCTCACTCCAGAGAAAAGGATAGGCGGAAGTGGTGATATAAACTCTACCCCCCACCCTCAGGACCCGGTAACATTCTTTAAGCATTGCCTCATCGCGCTCTACATGCTCAATCACGTCAATAGCCGTGATGATATCAAAGGTATTCCCTTGAAAAGGAATCGTCAACCCGTCTGATTGACATACAAATTGTGTTAATTTTCGCTTTTTACAAAACTGAAGAGCCTCTTGGGAAATATCCAACCCCCAAACTGAGCCATAACGTTGTAGAAGTAATGGAATAATGCCGGTTCCGCATCCCACATCTAGAATTCTGGGTAATCGGTCCATTCCTTCCCCAGGGTCTTCAAAGCTGTTAAGGACGGTTTCGAGGATTTTTCTTTTAATAACAAACCACCAGTTCTGTTCCTCGAATCGATACATGAGTTCATATTCCTCGCGATTCATCGGTTACTCCAAACTGCATGTTTTATGCCAGGTTCAGGGAAGATCTAAAATCAGCAGAGGTAACCTGGTTGATTACTCTACAAAATAGACACTTCATTCAATGGGTAGACGTTACAATTCAATCCCCTTTAGTGATTTCTCAGGATCTCCTTAACGGCCTCAAGTAGAGATTTAAGATCCCTCGCCGGTTGAGATTAGCCCCATAAATCAAACCCTCACCCTTTTAAAGTTCAGAATTTGGGTTTATAATATATTACATCCGACGATTTTATTTCAGGAGTTAGATCCATTTAGTTTCATCCCTGGAAGATTTGGGAAAAAAGAAGGTTTATAACCTATGTCCACCCTTACAGAGCTTTTAGAATCTTTTCCCCCGGAGCTTCGGGTGCCAATGGCCCGGCTGGTGGATGCGCTTAAAGAAGAGCTACAGGTTACCAAGACTGACTTTATCGAACTCAGAGCTGTGGT